>JBBSHC010000268.1:0-5619 GCA_038253425.1 Leptolyngbyales cyanobacterium
ATTGCCAGACTATTGAGGTAACCAATGGGATCATCGGGATTGAAAATGCTGCCGTCACCGAAGTGAATCGGACCACGATTGGGTTCAATATCTAACAAACCGAGATCCCGTGCTGCTGCCCCGAATACATCTACTCGACGGACGCGATCGAGAATCTCAAGCCAATTTTTTGGAAAGGGTGTGAGTCCCCAGCGAGCAAACTGAGTCATCATCCATAGCCCTTCAGTGCGGTAGGGGCAGTTGGTTTGATCCACATAGAACTGATTGAAACGCGGGAGTAACTCTGGCTCGGTATCCAGGCTACGACGGTAAGGATCAAGTAAACCGGGGCGTAAGTAAGCTGATTTCGCGCCAACGTATTCGGGTCTGCTTAATAGGTCAACCAACTCAGCGCGGTTACGGCGATCGTCACAGTACTCGCAGGCTTCTAGCAGTGCTTTCACCAGTGCGATATGGGTTTGGGGGTGTTGATTGGCCCAATCTTCACGCACTCCCAATACTTTCTCCAGATGCCCTGCCCAGATATCGAGGTCAGTGGCAATGACAAAGCCGAGTCCTTCCTGTACTGCATGGGAGTTCCACGGCTCACCCGCACAGTAACCATCAATGCTGCCTGCTTTCAGCGTGGCTACCATCTGGGCTGGCGGAATTACAGTTAGACTGACATCCAGATCAGGATCAATGCCACCCGATGCTAGCCAGTGACGCAACATGAGATTGTGCATGGAGGAAGGATGCACAACTGCCAGCGTACGAACCTGATCCGGTGTCTGGGCGATCGCAGCCTTAAAGTCTGCCAGTGTTCGCACGCCAGCCTCGTACAAGTGCTTGCTAAACGTAATCGCATTGCCATTCCGGCTTAACACCAACCCTGTAACCGTGGGAAGCGGCGCTTTACCGCCCATGCCCAGGGTCATACCCAGCGGCATTCCGGCTGTCATTTGAGCGGCATCGAGCCGTTTTGTTGCTACTCCTTCTGCAATCGCTTTCCAGCTTGGTTCCCGTGAAAGTGTCACTTCCTCTAAACCGTGCTTTTGGAAGAAGCCTTTTTCCTGGGCAATGATCAAGGGTGCGCAGTCGGTGAGCGGCACAAAACCAATCTCCAGGTTTACTTTCTCTAACCCATTACGAGCGATCGCGGCTGTTTGCGTAACCTTGCGCTGTTTCGCCTTCTTTTGTTGATTGAGGAAGTAAACGATCTCTGCCCGCAAGGCGTAGTAATTGGGATGGTTGACCACCTTCAAGCGATCGCGCGGACGCACAAACGGCACTTCCAAAACCTGCCCAACGTAGGATTCTGGTCCATTTGTCAGCATCACAATGCGGTCAGACAGCAGCAGTGCTTCATCCACATCGTGCGTCACCATAATGCAGGTGAGCTTGTATTCATCGGCAATCTGCATGAGCTGATCTTGCAGGCTGCTACGCGTCAGTGCGTCGAGGGCACCAAAGGGTTCATCCAGCAGCAGCACTTTCGGACGAATCGACAAGGCACGCGCGATCGAGACCCGCTGCTTCATACCACCTGAGAGTTGCCCTGGCTTTTTGTCCGCAGCATGACGCAACTTCACCAGATCAATGTGCTGTTCGACAATCTCTTTGCGCTCAGCGGCTGACAACTCCTTCATCACTTGATTGACCGCCAGCGAGATGTTCTCTCGCACGGTCAGCCACGGTAGTAGGGAATAGTTTTGAAACACCACCATGCGATCGGGTCCGGGTTTCGTCACCTGCCTCCCTTCCAGCGTCACGCCGCCTGCCGCTGGTTTCGCCAGCCCCGCAATGATGTTGAGCAGCGTCGATTTACCACAGCCAGAATGCCCTAGCAGCGTGATAAATTCACCTTTTGTCACATCCAGCGTGATGTTTTTGAGTGCAATGTATTGGAGACCATTGGGCAGCGAAAAGACCTGATCAACGTGGTCAACTTCAACAAATGAGGACATGGCAGCTAGAAAGGGGGTGAAGGGGAGGGAGAGAGGCTGAAGGCTAAAGGATAAGGGCTAAAAAAGAAAGGATAAGGGCTAAAGTAGCCGAGCACATTTATCCTTCATCATTTAGCCTTTAACCTTTTCACTGCTGGTCTTCAGATACAACTAGCGACGACACGAACGTGATTAGCTTGTCGAGCAACAGACCGACGATGCCAACGTAAATGACCGCCAAAATCACTTCACTCAGGTTGCCGCTGTTGTAGGAGTCCCAAATAAAGAAACCAATGCCAACGCCACCTGTGAGCATTTCAGCCGCTACGATCGCCAGCCAGGATAAGCCAACCGCAATCTTCAAGCCCGTGAAAATGTAAGGCACAGTAGCAGGTACCAGTACTTTGACGAAGTACTCCGTCTTAGAAAGTTGCAGCACTTTTGCCACATTGGTGTAGTCCTGTGGAATCTGCTGCACACCAACGGCTGTATTGATGATGATGGGCCAGATGGCAGTGATAAAAATCACAAAAATTGCTGAGGGGTTCGCCTGCTGGAATGCTGCTAGAGAAATGGGCAGCCACGCCAGAGGCGGAATTGTCCGCAATACCTGAAAAATCGGGTCGAGGGCGCGATAGAGCAGGGCAGTGGTGCCAATCAGCATACCGACACTAATGCCGATCGCGGCGGCTAAGGTGTAACCGATCGCCACTCGCTTCAAACTGGCAAGAAGCTGCCAAAACAACCCCACATCAGCGCCACCGCTATCAAAAAACGGATCGATAATCAGGGGATCCCAGGTTTCCTGCAACACTTTGAGCGGGCTAGGTAGACTGGCACCTTGCCCCATCGTTAAAAGCTGCCAGATGACCAGAAACAGGATCAGCGCCATAAGTGGTGGCACTAAACTTTTTGCCTGCTTGCCAATGAGAGCCGCCATACGCTGAGGAAAGCGGCTCTTGGAACTACTAATGTCTAAGCCTGTTGCCATGCTCCAGATTTCCTCCAGGTGATATTGCAAGGTTTACGATGCGAACTGCGACTGCTCTTTCTTTTTCAGTGGTGGGAGGCTTAAGCAACGGGTGATCAAACCTCCCACCCGAAACTTATGCCTTCTTGATTTTGAGGCTCTTCAAATAAGCGCCGGGGTCTTCTGGATCAAACTTGATGCCATCAAAGAACGTTTCAACGCCACGCGATGTACTCTTAGGGATCATGGCTTCCTGCCCGATCGCCTTCGCCGCTTCTTTCCACAAATCTTCGCGGTTGACTGCATCCACTAGCTTTTTCGTGTCGGTATCGGCAGGCAAGTAACCCCAACGAATGTCTTCAGTTAGGAACCAGAGATCGTGGCTCTTGAACGGGTAGGATACATTCTCTGCCCAGAACTTCATGACATGAGGGCTATTCTCGACGACCTTACCGTTGCCGTAATCAAACTTGCCCTGCGCTCGACCGACAATGTCTTTTTCGGGTACCTTAAACCATTCCCGTTTGGAGATAATCTTGCACATCTCCTCTTTGTTTTCCATCTTGTCGCACCACATTTGCGCTTCTTGCACTGCCATTAAGAGTGCTTTTGCAGCCTTAGGATTTTTGTCCACCCAATCGGCTCGCATTGAAAACGCTTTTTCGGGGTGATTATTCCAGAGCTCTCCAGTTGTAAAGGCAGTAAAGCCTAGCCCCTGGTTGACCAGTTGAGCGTTCCAGGGTTCACCCACACAAAACGCTTCCATATTGCCGACTTTCATGTTGGCAACCATTTGGGGTGGTGGCACCGGAATCGTTGAGATATCTTTATCTGGATTAATGCCACCTGCTGCCAGCCAATACCGCATCCACAGGTCATGAGTGCCGCCAGGAAACGTGATGGCTGCTTTGATTTCTTTACCTGTTGACTTGGCTTTCGAGAAGGCGTCCTTTAAGGGAGAGCTATCCAGACCGAGTTTGATGTCTTTATAAGTGTTGGAGGCTGAAATACACTGACCATTAACGTTGAGGCGCGCCAGGATATACATGGGCACCTTGTTGCCCTTGGTCACAGTGCCTGCTGAAATCAGGTAAGGCATAGGGCTTAAAATGTGTGCCCCATCAATACCGCCACCACCAGAACCCAGCACCAGATTATCGCGGGTAACGGGCCAGGATGCCTGCTTAATCACCTCGACATCTTTCATGCCGTATTTCTCGAAGTAGCCTTTCTCTTTAGCGATGATGAGTGGGGCGGAGTCAGTCAGTGCAATGAAGCCCAACTTTGCAGTCGTGACTTCAGGCGCATCGGCTGCGCTGACATTTACTGCTGGGACAGCGCTGGAAGTACTGCTGTTACTAGCTTTGGATTTTGATGATTTGCAGCCATTGACTAATAAAGCGCTTGCCGCAGTTGCGCCAGTGGTAAAAATAAACTTCCGTCTTGAAAAATTAGTCATACTCTCTGTTCCTGGTCTGTTTGAATGAACGTAGGGTTGTATATAAAGGCAGGTACTGCTGCCAGCCTCAGGCTTAAAAAGCGCTCAAGCTGTAACAATGCCTGTGGTTCAACACACAAAGGGTGTCGAATGCTAGTCGCTCACGATCGCGGCCTGACGCGGTTGCACGCCAAAGTGCTGCACGAGCAAATCTTTTAACACGGGTTTGAGATCGCTACACGGGATGCCCTTCATGACGCAGCTACCCAACTCGGCATCTTTGCCGACTTTCCCACCCATGTAGATATCGACGCCTTCAACGGTTTTCCCATCCTTGCGAACTTTGGTACCCATCAAACCGATGTCTGCAACTTGGGGCTGACCGCAGGAATTGGGGCAACCCGTCCAGTGAATCCGCACCGTCTGGGGCGCATCCAGCTCGGTTTCCAGTTCGTTGATCAGCGCCAGTGCCCGGTTTTTGGTTTCAATCAGGGCAAAGTTGCAGAACTGACTGCCTGTGCAGGAGACAAGCGATCGCAAGAGGTTTGCTGGCGCGACAGAAAACTTTGCCAGCAGTGGTTCCTTGAGCAATGGCTCCAGGCGGGAGTCAGGCACATTGGGAATGATGACGTTCTGCTCAACCGTAAGGCGAATCTCACCACTGCCGTAGACTTCGGCAAGCCGTGCCAGGTCAAACATGTCAGGGGCAAACAGGCGACCAACGGGCACATTCAAACCCACATAGTTAAGACCAGGCTGCTTTTGGGCGTAAACACCAATGTGGTCACGCTTGTCCCACAAGATTTCGTCTTTGGGCGCGGCAGTGGCAAGGGCAGACCCCATCTGTCTTTCTACGGCAGCGCGGAACGCCTCGATGCCCCATTCATCAATGAGCCACATTAGGCGGGCTTTTTGACGGTTTGCCCGTAAGCCATGATCGCGGAAAACAAGCAAAACAGCTTCGCAGAGCGCGACGACTTGTTCTGGAGCTACCCAAGCATTGAGCGGAATCGCCGCTTCACAACGCTTGCCAGAAAAGAAACCGCCCACCAAAACGTTAAAGCCGAGGTGATCGTCTTTGTACGCTGGGATAAAGGCAATGTCGTTGATTTCGGCATGAACGGAGTTGTCACGGCAGCCTGCGATCGCAATATTGAACTTACGCGGCAGATTGGTGAAGGTTGGATTGCCGTTACCGTTATTGGTAATTAAATCCTGAACTTGACGAATGAGATCGCGGGTGTCGATCAATTCATCCCCATCAATGCCAGCGACTGGAGAACCAG
>JBBSHC010000269.1:0-5615 GCA_038253425.1 Leptolyngbyales cyanobacterium
AAAACCGGGATGGGAAGCTGACCTACCATAGTTATATTCGCCGACGTGAGAGGACTCCTGGTATTCTAAACCGGGATGGGGAAAGATGAGGGATGGGGGAGAAGGGATGAGGGCGGTTCATACCTGCTTTCAGCAGCACCAAATGTATCAGCCACAGTCCAATGAGTAAAAAGTCGATCGCTGACCGCTGACCGCTGACCGCTCATCCAAAGCTGTGTTGTACTCAACTGAAAATCGCTGTAAGGTAGGGTCTTCACTCAAGGTATCCACTTGCCGTTTGCCAGATCTCGCTGCAAAAAAGGCGTGAAACGGGGGCACAGCAGTGACTGCACTAGATCGCTCGATCACGACTGTAGCGCCTGCGCGGCATTGTCATAACGCGGAAATACAGAAGCATTGTGAGCAACATCAGGGTCTACGGTTGCCGCTACTGTCCCCATCTGGCTACCTTGCGTAGCGGCACCATTGTCTTCGAGCGTTGGTTTTAAAAGGGGCAAATTTACAGTAAACGTGGCACCCTGTTCAATGCCGGGACTCGCCGCGTGTACGGTACCTTTGTGCTGCTCGACAAGATGCTGCACGATCGCCAAACCCAAGCCCAAGCCACTGTGAGGACGGCTAGTGGTGCTATCTGCTTGCCGGAAGCGATCGAACACATTAGGCAGAAATTCGGGGCTAATGCCCATGCCCGTATCACTGATTTGAACTTGGACGTACCGCGTTTTTACTGGCTTTCCATCTGATGCAGCAACCGCAGTCGATACGTTAACAACCGATAGCCAGACCGTAATCGTGCCCTGTTCAGGCGTAAACTTAATCGCGTTTGTTAGCAAATTCCAAATGACCTGCTGCAAGCGCACGGCATCGCCCCACACGGATGCAGTTGCCTGCTCTAAAAAAGTCTCAATCTGAATGGCTTTTACCTCACTCATGGGGCGTACCGCCTCGATCGCTGCTTCCACAACTGTAACTAGATTGAGAGCATGGCACTTGAGCCGCAGCTTGCCACGAATAATTTGAGACACATCAAGAATATCGTCAATAAGCTGTGCTTGCGCCAACGCATTGCGCTCGATCGTTTCCAGCGCCCGCGCGATCGTATCCTCATCTAAATTGCGAGTACGCAGCAACCGAGACCAGCCCAACATAGAGTTGAGGGGCGTCCGTAGTTCATGCGACAGCACCGCCAAAAATTCGTCCTTCATCTGGTTTGCGGCTTCAGCTTCGCGACGGGCAGCTTGTTCCCGAAAGACTTGCGCTCGCACTTCTTCTGCTTGCTTGCGTTCAGTCAAATCCTCAATCGTGCCCACATAGCCCATCAACTCACCTCGATCGGAGAACAGTGGTGATGACCGCGCATACACCCAGCGAATGCTACCATCGCGGTGTAGAAGGCGGTACTCTACTGCATACTCAGACAGTTGCTCAGCGAGATATGCCTTCCACTCATCGCTGACCCGATCGCGGTCTTCTGGATGGATCCGCCTCACCCATTGATTGCCTAATGTTTCCTCTAAGGTGCAGCCGCTAGCTGCTTGAAAACGTGGATTGGTATAGGTGCAGGCACCCGCTGTATCGGTCAAAAAAATGCCAGCCGGTGAACAGGCACTCAGCGACCGAAACCGCTCTTCGCTGCCCCGCAACTCTGCATTCATAGCAATTAACTGAGCGGCTTGCTGCCTGACTGCCTCAGTTTTTTTAAATAAATCGACAAAAACCGCCACTTTAGAAGTTAAAACAGTGGGGTTGATTGGTTTGTGCAAATAATCGACTGCACCCAGAGCATAGCCCTTAAACATAAGCTGTTCGCTGGTGCTAAATGCAGTCAGAAAAATGATGGGCGTTTGCTGCGATCGCTCCCGTTGGCGAATCAGCGTTGCCGTTTCAAACCCATCTATACCGGGCATTTGCACATCCAGCAAAATCACCGCAAAGTCCTGATTTAACAGACAGCGTAGCGCCTCCTGACCTGAGTTTGCCCGCACCAAGTCTACATCCAGGCTACCTAAAATCCCTTCCAGCGCCAGCAAATTTTCGGGATGATCATCGACAAGGAGGATGTTGACTGGAGACTTCAACGCCATGACATTAACTCCGCACAGGGACGAATAAGTTGACTAGATAGGGCGCAATATCAGAGAGAGGTAAAACAGCATCCACTGCCGTTGCTGCCAGCGCTGCCTGTGGCATGACACTCATTTCAGCCGTGGCAGGGTCTTGCACAATTGCCAGCCCCCCACACGCTTTGATCCGTGCTAATCCTTTCGCACCATCGTGGTTTGCCCCGGTTAAAATAATGCCGATCGTGCGATTCATATAAGCATCTGCCGCCGACTCAAACAGCACATCAATGGATGGACGGGCATAACAAATTGGCTCATCGATCGAGAGGGTAAGATAACCCGGTTCCACCAGCAAGTGATAATCTGCCGGAGCCAAATAGACAGACCCCGGCAGCAGCTCGTCTTTGTCCTCGACATCACGCACCGTTAAGGAGGTGTACTGCTGCATAAATTCACTTAATACATTACCTGATTCTTTGTGACGATGCTGCACCACCGCGATCGCTGGCGGAAACGCTTTCGTCAGCCCACCTAAAAGCACCTTCAAAGCCGACAAACCGCCTAATGACGTGCCAATCACAACGAGCTTAAATGTCTGCAACGCCATTAATTAAGCCTCCGGTAGAGCCGCTCACCCTTGACTACTTCTTCATAACATTCTTCATAAGCAGTTAGTTTCAGTGATTCCCGGAGTCCCAACCCAAGCACTCCAAAGGAACACAGGCTAGCGTGAAAAAGCTGATGCACCCGCTGCTGTAGCGTTCGGTTGAAATAGATTAAAACGTTGCGACATAGGATTACATTGAATTCATTAAAGGAACTATCTGTAGCCAGATTGTGTTGGGAGAAAACAATATTTTCCTTTAAAGATGAACGAAGAATGGCACTACCATAAGCAGCCGTGTAGTACTCTGAAAACGATCGCTTACCGCCTGCTTTTAAATAAAGCTGAGTATACTCTTGCATTAAGCTGACCGCATAAATCCCAGTTTTTGCCTTTTGCAGTACCAGCTCATTTGTATCAGTGGCATAAATGCGGCAACGGTGATATAGTCCTTCCTCTTGCAGCAAAATCGCCATGGAATAAACCTCTTGCCCCGTTGAGCAACCAGCGTGCCAAATGCGAATAAAGGGATAGGTGCGTAAAAGCGGAATCACCGTCGCCCTAAACGACATAAAAAAACTGGGGTCACGAAACATAGACGTGACATTAACCGTTAACGCTAACAAAAAGCGTTCTAAACAGGTTGCATCGCGCAAAATACGGTCTTGTAAAGTGGAAACACTTGGCAGTGATTCAGCCACTAAAAAATTGCGGATACGGCGCTTTATTGAAGAGGGAGCATAATCTCGGAAGTCGAAACCGTAATAACGATAGAGACCTTCTAAAAGCAACTGAACCTCGATATCTTCTAAGTTAGGATTAGGCGGAGTCATCGTCACACCAAGTTTACCGACCCCAAATTTACGGTCTGAGAGAAACAGCCTGAAATAAGCAATTCATCGAACATAACGGCTTTGTATTCCTTTAGACCACTACCCAAAGATAGAAAGCAGCGATCGCGTCCCCTTAAAATGCACGAGTTCAACCGCTGGTATGATGTCACCGTGCTTTGCCGCTACAAAAAACATTTTTAAGAATCAGCGCTTCAAATCCTCGACTTTTTGGAAAAGTTGGGGATCTTTCTCTCGTAGATGGACAAGCAGCCACAGTACAAGGTGCCACCAGAAAAATCTGCCCTGGGGTAGAATAGATTCTCGCAGCATCACAGTGAAGGTTTTTGTTTCAAGCGGTTTTCGCTAGCGACTAGACCAAGTTTTAGTAGGACAATCTTGTATGGTTCCGCCGCAACTGCTATCGATGCCGGATTTGAGTCAGTTACTCACCGAGCGATCGCAGACCATTACAGACCAGTGGGTCGAGGCAGTCTTGCACGATCAGGGGATTAAAAGTGCTGATCAATTGTCGCTAACTGCCATTCGCGACCATATTCCTCACATCCTGGCGGCATTAGCAACAGTGCTGGCTGAGTCGCAGGAAAACGATGTCGCAACCATTATCAAAGCAAGCCTGCAACATGGGGTCCAGCGCGCTGGGCAAGGGTTTGATCCGGCTGAAATTGCCCATGAGTATCATTTACTGCGATCGCAAATTATCACTGTGCTCCACGCCGATCTGCTGCAATGTTCAGCCGCAGAAGTGCTGCGAGCAGTGTCTTTGATTGATGCCGTTGTGGATGGCGCGATCGCACAGTGCTTTAAAGGCTATGTGGGCGAACGCTTGCAAGAACTGGACAAGCTCCGGAAACAGCTCATTCTGACAAATCAAGAACTGAATCGGCTGGTCCATTCCAGCCAGGAAAATCTGTCTATGCTGGCTCATGAGCTAAAAACGCCCCTGACATCAATCATTGGTTACTCCGAGCTTTTTCTGAGGCAGCAGCGTCAGCTTGAAATGAGTAACACGGCTCCCAGCCTCGACCATATTGAGCGGGTGGTACGCAACGGTCGTCAGCTTTTGCGCCTTATTAATGACGCCCTGGAACTGTCGCGCTGTGAATCGGATCAGGTAACGCTCCGCTTAGAGCAAATCCAGCTTCGCACGATCATTCAGACCGTGGTTGAAGTCGTAGAGCCATTGATTAATGCCAGCAAGGTGCAACTGGTGCTGGACAATGACCATGCGCCTGAGCAGGTGCAAACAGATGCACTACGGTTACAGCAGATTCTTATTAATCTGGTGAGCAATGCGATTCGCTATACCGAGAAAGGCATAGTAACGATTCAATGTCGGCTGTTGTCAGATGACTGGTGGTCGATCGCTGTCAGCGATACAGGTATTGGCATTGCTGTTGCCGATCAAGCACGTATTTTTGAACCATTCTTCCAGGTATTACCGTCTAAACCTGATCAGTCACTTAGCAGCACAGGTTTAGGCTTAGCGATCGTGGCGCGGATGGTGAAACTGTTGCAAGGCGAAATTAGCCTGATCTCAGAAGTGGGGGTTGGTTCAACCTTTACGGTCGTTTTGCCGTTAGCCATCCACGTCGAGTCCTTGTAGGGCGTTAGCGGCTTTGCCGTGGCAGCGGTAGCTAGAACGAGCAACACCGAGTGTAGACTGACAAATGTGCCACTGCGATCGCACCACGCCTTGTCACTGACCAGAGGAACCTTTTAGACTTCATGCGCTGTGTAGTGTAAGCGACTTTTCTGTGACGTGTAAAGACGCAGGACAGCTTCGAGAAAAAAGCAAAACGCTGGTGGTTTCTATTAATAAAACTGTTCTTTTTTCTTTTCAGCCTATTTGTGACAGTTGCCTAACAGACCATTTTGCCCGGTTTTGAATTTACTGAAACGTTATAAATGAAGAGTGAAGCAATGCTAACCTTCGATAGAAAAACTACTTTTCTCAAAGAGTACAATTAGTTAGCCTGCTCCATCAAGCAAGTCGCGTTTTGACGTAGGTTTTCGCTCCAACAAAAAATTTAATTTTTTTCAAGCGCTGGTACCAAATCGACACAATTTTGGACTTTAAAAGTAACGTAAACCACT
>JBBSHC010000270.1:0-5613 GCA_038253425.1 Leptolyngbyales cyanobacterium
TATCGTTTAATCGAACTGCTCGACCCCAGCGCCATCACCCACTACGAATTCTTTCTGGGTCGCTCACCGTTACCCAAAACCGATTGGTCGGATGATGAGACGCTACTCAAGTCAATTCCCGATCGCAACCCTTGTATGAACGGGTGGGAAAGCCGCTGTCTCTTTAACGAAGACTATCAACTGGTCAAGCTTGGCGAAGAAGAATTTGCTTTTCTGCAAGCGTGCGATCACCACGCCACGGACTCCGAAACCCAGCGTAAGACCGTTGGAACACTGCTAATGGATACTTCCATCACATTGGTGCAAGTAAGGACATTACTAGAGCAACGCTTGCTTTTATTAACACCAAATTTGCCAAGTCAAAATTAAGTCATTAAGTATTATTACTCGCTGCGTGATATGATTACCCTGTTGTCAGGTACGCAGACGAGTACCTGGAACTCATCCATGAGAAAGCTTCTTTTATAGAATCTTGCGATCGTTGAGTTCCTGGTCTGTTCGTGTGTCGTCTCAAACAGCAAACTCATATTCTATGCAGACACCTGAAATAGAGCTATCCTCACAGTCTAGTAACGCCCTAGAAGAACCAAACGCTTCCATGCAGGAGTACTACCAGCTCCAGCGAGAGCTGTTGGTGACAACGCTGGTGCTAACAGGGGTGATTTTTGTCTCTGTTTGGATCTTCTACCCACCCAACATTGCTCTGAATTATTTACTTGGAGCGTGCACAGGTGTGGTTTACTTGAAAGTGTTGGCTAGAAATGTTGAGCAACTGGGTAAGGGGAAGAGTCAGGTTGGTAAATCACAACTCGCTCTTTTTATTGGACTGATTATAGTAGCAACTCAATGGAATCAGCTAGAGGTATTGCCGATCTTTTTAGGTTTTCTTACTTACAAAGGAACGCTCATCATTTATATGCTGCGTGTCTTGCTACTCCCTGACTCTCGTTAGTTAGGCGACTCCGAACTTTGTCACCCCTCAATTTTGGGAAAACCGCTTGAAGTCTAATGCTAAGTTTTCTCCCAACGCTTAACGCTTTTCCGCTTGCCAGCCTTGAAGTGGGTCACCATCTTTACTGGCAGATTGGCAACCTCAAAATCCACGGGCAGGTTTTTATCGTCTCCTGGATTGTGATTGGGATCTTGCTCATTGCCTCGCTCGCAGCGACGCGCAACATTCAACGCATTCCAAACGGCATTCAAAACCTGATGGAATACGCTCTGGATTTTGTGCGGGAACTCGCTAAAGGTCAGCTTGGCGAAAAGGAATACCGACCGTGGGTTCCGTTTATTGGCACACTCTTTTTATTCATTTTTGTCTCCAACTGGTCAGGCGCTCTGGTGCCCTGGAAGCTGATTAAGTTGCCAGAAGGTGAACTAGCCGCTCCGACCAATGACATCAACACGACTGTGGCGCTGGCGCTATTGGTTTCGCTCGCCTACTTCTATGCTGGTTTCAGCCGAAAGGGGCTAGGTTACTTTGCCAAGTATGTGCAGCCGACACCTATCCTGTTGCCGATCGCAATCTTGGAAGATTTTACCAAGCCGCTGTCGCTTAGCTTCCGTCTGTTTGGCAACATTCTGGCAGATGAGTTGGTGGTGGCAGTGCTAGTGCTACTGGTGCCACTGTTCGTTCCTCTGCCAGTGATGCTGCTGGGTTTATTTACCAGTGCTATTCAGGCGTTGGTGTTTGCCACGCTTGCAGGTGCTTACATTCATGAAGCACTTGAGGGGCATGGAGAAGAGCATGAGGAACATGCGTAGCTCAGTCGATTTTAGAAGTTTAGATCGTTGCTTTGAGAGTGGGGATGGATGTTAAACAGCCACTTGCCCTACCGTCTCAACTTGGCATCTGAAGGTCTTAATCTGTTTGTTCTGTTCATTATCTAAGGAAAAAATCATGGATCCATTAGTTCAAGCTGCATCTGTTCTGGCTGCTGCGTTGGCAATTGGTTTAGCGGCAATCGGTCCTGGTATTGGTCAGGGCAATGCATCAGGTTCAGCCGTAGAAGGGATTGCCCGCCAACCAGAGGCAGAAGGCAAAATTCGCGGTACCCTACTGCTAACATTGGCATTCATGGAGTCCCTTACTATTTATGGTTTGGTTATTGCTCTAGTCTTGCTGTTTGCAAACCCCTTTGCATAAGTAGCGACCACTACAAATGCAGTTGGAATTGAGTGGGTGATTTGGTAATTGGTAAGGGGTAAACGATAGGAAACGCGTTGCCAATTACCAATTGCCAATTGCCAGTGATGCCGTAAGTTTTAATCTCCATTCAACCCCAAGACAATGTTTGATTTTGATGCGACTCTGCCTCTGATGGCAGTTCAGTTCCTTCTCCTAGTTGCACTTTTGAATGTGGTTTTTTATAAGCCGTTGACAAAAGCGATCGAGGATCGCAGCGATTATATTCGCACTAATGAAACGGAGGCGCGTGAACGGCTGGCAAAGGCTGAACATTTGGCGACGCAGTACGAACAGGAATTGGCAGCGACTCGTAAGCAATATCAGCAAACCATCGCAGCGGCACAGGCAGAAGCCCAAACGTTAGCCGATCAGCAAGTTGCAGTAGCTCAGCAAGAAGCCCAAGCCCAGCGAGAGCAGGTGCAGCAAGAGCTGAATCAGCAGAAGCAGACGGCAATGCAGTCGTTAGAGCAGCAGGTGGAGTCGTTAAGCCACCAGATTCTAGACAAACTCTTAGTTAGTTCTTAGTTGTTGATGGTGGGTTGTTAGAGGGCGAATTGACCAAAAAGGGTGAATTGTCCGACCACTGGTGACCCGTCAGTAACAGCGTCAGCCGTTGTGGATGTAGCGATATGGAAATTCTCTTAAAACTGGCGATCGGTGCTAGTTTGCTTGGCACTGAAGCGGCAGAATCAGCGGAAGCAGGCGGATTTGGCTTAAATTTTGACATTCTTGAAACGAACCTGATTAACTTAGCAATTGTCATTGCAGTGCTGGTTTATTTTGGGCGTGGTTTCTTGAGCAAGACCCTGGGCGATCGCCGCGCTGCTATTGAAGTTGCGATCAAGGATGCTGAGAAGCGCAAGAAAGATGCCGCGATCGCGTTGGCAGATCAGCAGCAAAAGCTGGCTCAGGCCCAGACAGAAGCCGCAAAAATTCGAGCGTCAGCGCAAGAAGCGGCTACAGCAGCGAAAGCAGATATTTTGGCAAAGGCAGAGCAGGACATTCAACGGATGCGCGAGACAGCCAGCCAAGACATCAACACTGAGCAGTCACGTGTCATCAATGAACTCCGACAGCGCGTGGCAGCATTGGCAATTCAGAGAGTTGAAGCAGAACTGCCGTCTCGCTTAAATGACTCCGTGCAGCAGCAGTTGATCGATCGCAGTATTGCGATGTTAGTAGGAGGCGACCGATGAAAGATAGCGTCATTACCAGTGAAATCGCCGCTCCCTACGCGCAGGCATTAATGTCTCTAGCGCAAGCAGAAAATCTGACTGAGCGTTTTGGTGAAGATACCAATACCATCCTGAATCTCTTGAAAGAATCTCAGGATCTCAACCAATTTTTAGCAAGCCCCATCATTGGTCTGGATGCTAAGAAAGCGGTTCTGGAACAGGTTTTGGGTGAGGAGATTCATCCCCATATTCGCAATTTTTTGCGTCTCATTGTGGACCATCGCCGCATCGCTTTCCTAGAAGGTATCCTGAAGCAGTATCAAGCGTTGCTGCGAGAACTGAATCGTACCGCTCTGGCTGAAGTAACCTCTGCTGTAGAACTCACCGAGGCACAGCAACAGACTGTGCGTGAGCGCGTGATTGCCCTCACAGGGGCGCACCAGGTCGAATTAGCTCAGACCATTGACCCTGACTTGATTGGTGGTGTCATCATCAAAGTCGGCTCCCAAATTATTGATGCCAGCTTGCGGGGACAGTTACGACGAATTTCCTTGCGGCTAGGCGGCACAATCTAGGTTGTGAGTGGTTGCTTGGCGATCGCGCTCACAACTTGCAGCCCCAAACTAGCCTCTGATCTCATCCTTCATCCTTAGCAAAGAGCAACTCCTTATGGTAAGCATTCGACCAGACGAAATTAGCAGCATTATCCGCCAGCAAATTGAGCAGTACGACCAGAAAGTTAACGTGTCGAACGTTGGCACCGTACTGCAAGTGGGTGATGGTATCGCCCGCGTCTACGGGTTAGACAAAGCGATGGCGGGGGAACTCGTAGAGTTTGAAGATGGCTCTGTTGGCATGGCGCTGAACCTTGAAGAAGATAACGTCGGCGTCGTGTTGATGAGTGACGGACTCAGCATTCAAGAAGGCAGTTCGGTTACGGCTACTGGCAGAATTGCTCAAATTCCAGTCGGTGATGCCATGCTGGGACGTGTAGTCGATGCGTTGGCTCGTCCCATTGATGGGAAGGGCGACATTCACACCACCGAGACTCGTCTGATTGAATCGCCTGCTCCTGGCATCATTGAGCGGAAATCGGTTTATGAACCGATGCAGACTGGGATTACGGCGATCGACTCCATGATTCCCATTGGTCGAGGTCAGCGCGAACTGATCATTGGTGACCGTCAGACGGGCAAAACCTCCGTGGCGATCGACACCATCCTGAACCAACAGGGCGAAGATGTCATTTGCGTGTACGTTGCGATCGGGCAAAAAGCCTCAACAGTTGCCAACATTGTTAGTGTGCTCCGTGAAAAGGGCGCACTCGACTACACAATTGTGGTAGCCGCTTTTGCTAACGATCCAGCGACCCTACAATATTTTGCACCTTACACGGGTGCGGCTCTGGCAGAGTACTTCATGTACAAGGGCAAACACACCCTGGTAATTTATGACGATCTCTCCAAGCAGGCACAGGCATACCGCCAGATGTCGTTGCTGTTGCGTCGTCCCCCCGGTCGGGAAGCGTATCCTGGCGACGTGTTCTACGCTCACTCTCGCTTATTAGAACGTGCTGCCAAGCTTAGCCCCGAATTGGGTGAAGGCAGTATGACCGCACTGCCAATTATCGAAACGCAAGCGGGTGACGTGTCAGCTTACATTCCCACCAACGTGATTTCGATTACGGATGGGCAGATCTTCCTGTCGTCTGACCTGTTTAACTCCGGTCTGCGCCCGGCTGTGAACGCGGGGATCTCCGTCTCGCGGGTTGGTTCTGCGGCTCAAACCAAGGCAATGAAAAAAGTTGCTGGTAAGGTGAAGCTAGAACTAGCCCAGTACGATGACCTGCAAGCGTTTGCTCAGTTTGCCTCCGATTTGGACAAAGCGACCCAAAACCAGTTAGCACGGGGTCAGCGTCTGCGCGAAATTCTGAAGCAGCCCCAATACTCGCCGTTGTCTGTGGCAGAGCAGGTAGCGTCCATTTACTCTGGCATTAATGGCTACTTGGATGACATTCCGACTGAGAAGGTGGTTTCGTTCTTGAAAGGGCTGCGCGAGTATTTGAAGACCAGTACGCCCAAGTACGGTGAGATCGTTCGTACAGAGAAACAACTGACGGACGAGGCTGAAGGTTTACTGAAAGGCGCGATCGCTGAGTACAAGAAGACCTTTGCAGCCGCTTAATTGGGTGAAGAGTTTTGGGTGATGAGTCTTGAGTGGTCAATGCTGCATTCATCGTCAAACTCATCA
>JBBSHC010000271.1:0-5609 GCA_038253425.1 Leptolyngbyales cyanobacterium
ATTTGCCGCAAGAATAGCAAGACTGTCGCTAGGCGTGACAAAGAAGTGACGACCGAGAATCATATTGCGATCGCCATCGCCATCCGACGCGGCACCAAAATCTGGCGCATTCTCCCCAAACATCACCTCAACCAGATCATGGGCATACACCAGGTTCGGATCAGGGTGCCCGCCACCAAAGTCTTCTAGGGGAACGCCATTCAGCACGGTACCAGCAGATGCGCCTAAACGCCCCTCAAAAATCGCACGGGCATACGGTCCAGTAACGGCGTGCATCGAATCGATACAGAGGCGAAATGACCCACTGGCAAGCAGTTGACGAATGCGATCGAAATCAAAGAGAGATTCCATTAGCGCCGCGTAGTCTACTACGGAGTCAATCACTTCCACCGTTAGTTTGCCCAGCGAAAAGCGACCCACCTTATCTAAGTCAATGTCGGCAGCATCCAAAATTTTGTACTGGTCGATCACCTTGCTGCGGGCAAACATCGCCTCAGTCACTTTTTCGGGTGCAGGACCCCCATTGCCAATGTTGTATTTGATGCCAAAATCTTCCTTGGGTCCACCTGGGTTATGGCTTGCAGAAAGAATAATGCCACCAAAGGCGCTGTTTTTGCGAATCACACAGGACGCGGCAGGGGTAGATAAAATGCCACCCTGACCCACCAGCACTCGACCAAAGCCATTTGCCGCCGCCATTTTGAGAATGATCTGAATCGCCTCACGGTTGTAATAGCGACCGTCCCCCCCAACCACCAGCGTTTGACCCTGAAAGTCTTCTAAGCTGTCAAAAATTGACTGAACGAAATTCTCAAGGTAATGAGGCTGTTGAAACGTGGGTACTTTCTTCCGCAACCCAGAAGTACCGGGTTTTTGGTCCGAGAAAGGGGTGGTTGGAACCGTTTGTATGTTCATTTGCATATCCTTCAAGCCGATGGGTTGGTCGCTACTTGGGGGCTGTTTACTATACGGGGCAAAGCGACCCGGTGCAAGGTCGGTCTGTGGCTGCTGAACTGCCTGACGATCGAGAAGCCATCCTTAACCGCCTCTTAAAGGCTAAGTTTGCTTCTCGCCCATGATTATAGGCGCGATCGTCCTGCAAGTCAGGGTCAGCAAGACTAAAACCTTGTGCTCAATCACTCTCAATCACTCTCAATCACTGTAAAGCTCAAACTGCTCAAAACTGTGAAAAAGCGGTAACAGTGAAGCGCGATCGTCCTACCCACTGCCTTACTCCTCCACAAGCAAGGGCTGGAGACTCGTCAAAAAAACGTGCCCTCAGCCCTCAACTCGATTGACGTTCAATTCATCGCGATCGGTGAACTCTAGTTAAGCATCAGGGGCATCGTCATGGGCAGGCGCTTTTGGTGCGGGTACATTGGACCACTTCCATTCCATAATTTCTGGCTGATCAATCCCGTTTTCATAGGCATAGTTGCGGCACTCAATCTGCCTATTCTTGAACCGTTCTTTGGCATGGGCACCAGCCACGCGCAATTTAGGCACCCGATCGACGACATCCATCGCCAGACTAAAGCGATCGATCTGATTTTGAATCGCCAGTTCCAGTGGCGTGTTGATATTGCCCTTCTCCTTGTAACCGCGCACATGCAGGTTTTCGTGGTTATGGCGGCGATAGGCGAGGCGGTGAATCAACCAGGGATAGCCGTGAAAATTGAAGATCACTGGTTTATCTAAGGTGAAAAGCGAATCAAAATCGCGATCGGATAACCCGTGAGGATGTTCGGTATCGGGTTGCAGCTTGAACAGATCAACCACATTGACAAACCGGATTTTCAGATCGGGAAATTCCTCCCTTAGCATGGCAGTGGCCGCCAGCGCTTCCAGAGTGGGGACATCGCCCGCACATGCCATCACTACATCTGGTTCACTGCCCTGGTCATTGCTTGCCCAACTCCAGATGCCAATGCCCTTCGTACAGTGAACGATCGCGTCCTCCATATTCAAATACTGCAAATGGAGCTGCTTGTCCGCCACGATGACGTTGACGTAGTTCTCGCTCCGCAGGCAATGAGCGGCAACAGACAGCAAACAATTCACATCGGGTGGCAGATAAATGCGCGTGACCTCTGGGCTTTTGTTTGCCACCACATCAATAAAGCCGGGATCCTGGTGCGTAAAGCCGTTATGATCTTGCCGCCACACGGTTGAGGTAATCAGCAAGTTCAGCGAAGAAATATCAGCCCGCCAGGGAATATGTTTGCAAATTTCGAGCCATTTACAGTGCTGATTCACCATCGAATCGATGATGTGGATAAACGACTCGTAGCTGGAGAAAAAGCCGTGTCGCCCCGTCAGGATGTAGCCTTCAAACCAACCTTCCAGGGTGTGTTCGCTCAGCATCTCCATCACACGACCATCCACCGATAGTTCGCCGCCATCTGCGTCTTCAGGAAAGTACTCTTCAATCCAGAATTTCTTGCTGGCTTCGTAAATGGCAGTCAGTTTGTTGGAGGTATTTTCGTCAGGACCAAAGACGCGGAAGTTCGTCATGTTTTGGCGCATCACGTCCCGCAAAAAGACTCCCAACGGTCGCGTATTTTCAGCCTGGGCGGCACCGGGTTCGGGCACCTCAGCGGCATAGTGGCGAAAGTCGGGTAGCTGTAATGCTTGACGCACTAAGCCACCATTTGCATGTCGATTGGCACCAATCCGGCGATCGCCCGTAGGAGCCATATCTTTTAACTCAGGAATGAGCGTACCAGTTTCATCAAATAACTCTTCTGGCTTGTAGCCACGCATCCACTGCTCCAGAATCTGAAGATGCTCAGGTTTTTTGATCACATCGGTCATCGGTACCTGATGCGCTCGCCAAAAGCCCTCCACTTTGTGCCCATCAATCTCGCCTGGACAGGTCCAACCCTTGGGTGTTCGCATGACGATCATGGGCCAGCGAGGACGCTTAGCAACACCAGTGCTGCGGGCTTCCACCTGAATCTGCCTGATTTTAGCGAGACAGTGATCCAGCGTTGCCGCCATTGCCTGGTGCATACTTTCAGGGTCAGACCCTTCCACGAAGTACGGCGTGTAACCATAGCCCTTAAACAGATTTTCCAACTCTTCATGGCTGACCCGCGCCGGAATCGTTGGGTTATTGATCTTGTAACCATTTAAGTGCAGAATCGGCAGCACCGCGCCATCTCGAATTGGGTTAATGAACTTGTTGGAGTGCCAGGCGGTTGCTAACGGACCTGTTTCGGACTCACCATCCCCTACGAGGGCAGTAACGATCAGGTTGGGGTTGTCGAAGGCGGCACCGTAGGCGTGAGAAAGACTATAGCCAAGTTCGCCGCCTTCGTGAATCGAGCCAGGCGTTTCGGGAGTGCAGTGACTACCAATGCCACCAGGAAAGGAAAACTGCCTGAAGAATTTTTTGAGTCCCGCTTCGTCCTGACTTTTGTCGGGGTAGGTGTCGCTGTAGCTTCCTTCTAGATAGCAAGGACCCAGAAAACCTGGAGCGCCGTGACCCGGACCAACCACATAGATCAGGTCGAGATCATGATCTTTGATCAAGCGGTTCAAATGGGTATAAACAAAGCTGATACCGGGGCTGGAACCCCAGTGACCCAGCAGGCGGTGTTTGATGTGATCAACTGTCAAAGGCTCTCTCAGCAGCGGATTTTCGCGTAGATAAATCATGCCGATCGCTAAATAGTTGCAGGCACGCCAGTAAGCATGCATTCTGCGTAACGTTTCCGCATCAAGCGGTGCGCCCTCAACCGTAGACCGTGCATGTCCAAAGGCACTAATTGAAGTATCAATGGTTGGCTTGGCTGGTGTTGTTACCATGATGTTTGATCCGTCTGCTCAAGGTTTACGTGAATCGTGTTGCCGTTGTACGGATACTGATGATGCTCGTTCCTACCGATGCTTTTGGTGCTGTGGCTAGCTTTAACCCAGGCTACAAAACCAATCAAACTGTTGATGATGTGTTGAGGGTAAGCAGCCAGGTTTAAGGTCAGGTTAATCCGCTAAATCTCAGCACGGACTGTGGTCTTTTGCTGACGCAAAGACTTGCTCCTTAAGGAGACTGCTAATTTCAATCAAACGCCTCTAACGATCGGACGATTTTTGCGTCACTGAGCGATCGCTAGCGAACCAGCCAATACAGTCAAAAACATCGCTGCAACTCGGTTTTCAACCCATTAGCGAGTTTCTGTCAGTACGTTTGTTTAGCTCACAACGTCTTTCACTTCACACTTTCACTTCACCACAGTGACGACAGTGCCAAGAGTGACCTGCTTAAACAGGTCTTCAACGTCTTTGTTGTACATGCGAATGCAACCGTGTGACGCAGCTTTGCCCACCGATCGAGGGGTTGGAGTGCCATGAAAGCCAATCCAATTCTTACCGTCAGTCCAGAACCCAATCCAATAGTGCCCCAGTGGGTTTTCGGGGTCGCCACCTGGAATGACAACTCCTTTTTCCAACGGATGTACCCACGTTGGGTTCTTGATCATTTGCTTCACTTCGTAGGTGCCCATAGGCGTTTCCCAGCCGGGACGACCCACCGCGATCGCGTAGCTTTTAACCACCGTATTCCCCCGATAAAGCGTTACCTTGCGACGGCTCAAGCGGATTTCTAGCCGCAGCGCTTGAGTATCCACATCAGCAGGGGAGGAATCCGGCTCAAACCGCAGGTCTGGATGGAACCCCGGATCAAGATAGGGAGACAACGCCGCCGGAATACTGAAATGTTTAAGCGTCGTCGGTTGCTCTTGTGTGGGCGAGATGGATGTTTTGGGCTGCACAAATGGCTGCGTTAGCTGTACAGACGGTGGCGTCGGGGTAGCGCTGGGTGACGGTGCCACTGGGGCACGTAGCGCTGGACGCAGATCAGGGTCAGTGTAGGGCTCAAGTGCCGCAGGAATAGTGAGGTTAAGATAGCTGGGCTGTCCGCTGCTCCTTTGCTGAAGCTGTTCAGGCTTTTCCGGTTTAGATGGGGCAAGCTGCTGGGGCGAAGCGACAGTCGGTGACGGCTCAACCGCGACAGAAACCGCTGGTATTACCAAAAGCCTCACAGTGAAGAGCATACTTACTAACTTAATTGAACGTTGCAGCATTACGGAAACAAAAAGGGCAAGAGATTAGCTTTGATAAAAGCAAGAGAACTGACGGCTGACAATTTGCCTCTGGTGGGAAAGCACTATAAAGAGGTATGTTTTGTAACTGCATACACTCTTCACTGCCAGTGGATGCCGTTGATCTATCTAATCACCCATCTTATGCCATTCTTCAGACCGATGTCACCCGTATCTCTAGCAGTAGATGATGACTGCAATGCGTTGGTAGAGCGGAGAACGGCATGAAATCAAAAGAGGTTCTTGGGTTATTAAAAGACACGGTTAAAGAATGGAATGAAGACAAGGTGCCATTGTGGGCTGCTGCACTGGCATATTACACGATCTTTTCGTTAGCGCCGCTTTTGTTGATTGCGATCGCGATCGCAGGAGTCGTGTTTTGTGTAAATTCCCCCCGGGGTGAAAATGTAGGACAAAATCAAAGAAATGTTGGCAAGGATGGATCAGAATCCAACCCCTCAAATATTAAAAAATACCAACGAACCGGGTCCCGCGGCGCGGTGGCCA
>JBBSHC010000272.1:0-5607 GCA_038253425.1 Leptolyngbyales cyanobacterium
ACGGAGCGTAATGACCGATTTTCAACCACAGCGGGTAGAGGACTGACAGCATTAACGGGCAACGGCTCCTAATTGAGAGTAATTGGTTAATTCAAAGCCCTGGTTTTGGATGGCAGCACGCACACGATCGCTCATCAACGCATCGCATTCTGCTTGACGCAGCCCAAAAGATTCATTAGCGGGTTCTCCAGCCAGTGGCATCGCCGGATGCGAGTAAATTTCAACCAGATTAGCCCGAAGCTGAGGAATCAGTTTCAGCAGATAGCCCTCGGTCATGCGACCGCTATTGAGCAGCCCATACACGCGATCGGTATATTGAATCCCGTGCGATCGTAGCCGAGATTCACCATAGCGACGAAGACCCGCATAAACCAGTGACAGCAGCAGTTTAGTCAACAAATCTGAGCGGTCAGCCCGTAGCGCGATCGTCGCCTCTTCAAACGGTAAGCGAATGAACCGAATTTCAAACTCCTCTGCCAACGTCACCAGATGGTTCAAAACAACAGGTTGAATATGAACGTGAACATGCCCATCGACGTGAGAGAGCGGCAACCCTGTTTGGCGAAACCGCTCTAACTGCGCCCGGATTTCTAACGGCAATTCGCGCCGTGCCCCCGCATTCAAGTGGTAGTGAATGCCAGCTTTCTCGGGTTCATAAGAGAACCGTCCCTGAGCATCAACGAGATGGGGAATCTGTGTGGATGGCAGCACCGATCGCCCACAGGCTAAGACCAGATGCAGCCCCACAGCTAAAGTTGGGTGTGCCTTTGCCAGCATAACAGCTTCGTCTACAGCATCACCTGTCATCATTAAGCTTGTACTCGTCAGCACACCTCGTTCATGGGCAGCAATAATGGCCTGGTTGACGCCAGAGGAAAACCCAAAGTCATCCCCATTAACAATCAAGCGGCGCGGCGCGGCTTTTTGAGGACGCACCGTTTTTTGAGGCTGATGCATTCAGGCGGTCCTTACGATTCTGAAACACTAATTTCAGCGTTAACAGCAGGCTGGCGTTTGGGTAACAGCCGCAACGTGCGGAGCGCGATCGACGACAAACGGGGCAACAATCTGGGTTGAAGCAAGCGATCGTCAAACTGGCTCATGCGCTTGGTGTTTTCCTGCACACACACTGCCAGCACCCGCTCCAGCGTCAGGTTATCGGTAAAGGTGCCTGCGCCAGTCGCCGTAAAGACTTCGCCGCTACCATCGCCTGAGTTGCTAAACACTTGCGCCAGATGCAGGATCGCTCGACCATAGTGCCACCCAGCATAAGTGCCTCGTAGCGGGAGGATGCCGCGCCCTTGCTGCACCTGCATATAAGAAATCCAGTTAGTGAAAAACACGATATGCCGCGCTTCTTCGTTCAGGATGGGGTCAAAAATGGTGAATAGCGCTTCGGGGAAGTAGTTTGTCTGTCGCGCTAAATCAAACATCCCAAACGCAAAGTAGGAATCCAAACATTCGCCAAAGCCAAAGTCAATAAACTCGCGTTCAATATTATCCGGCACCGTAGGAGCAGGCGGTTCAGCAAGCTTGACATCGTAGTGCTTGATGAGAAATTCCAGCAGACGACCATGACGGGTTTCCTCTTTTGCTTGTAGCGCGATCGCCTCGCGGATCATGGGATCGCTCACCGTTTCAGCAAAGGCGCTCACCATTACCCCCGCTTGCCGCTCTACGCGCAGTGCCTCCCGCCAGAAGGGAATGCCCCGCAGTCGTGCCAGAGCCGCCTCATCTAAGGTGGGCCAGGGCAGTTTTTCCGGCTCATAGTCCTGATAACTGTCCATAAAACTCTGGCAGAACAAGACTTTATGAGCATCTGATCCAATTTTCATCCTGGTCGTCCTTTGTTTAACTAACGTGGGTTCAACTAACGTGTTCAATGCATGACTGGCTTTTCATTAGTGACTTTTCACTACTGACTTTGTGCCTGTTGGTAGTCTGGGTGAGTAGGCTACAAGTTCGCCATCGCTGGTCAGCCTAAAGGCTCGATCGCGCCAATTTATGGTGTTACCAATAAAGCCATAGCACCAGAGAGCAAAGCTCAGCAAGTCACGCGCAGGCACCAGCCAAAACAGCTTTTGCGCGACTGGATCACGCAGATGCCTGATGCCAATGAACCATGCCATGACTAAGCGACTGATCCAGGTTAGCCCGAGCACCAGCCAACCCAGCCACGATGCTCCGGTTGCCAGCCAGAACAAAAGGCTACTAACGGTGCCGTAGGTGAAGATTAAGCCAGCATAGCCCCACGGTCGTGAGACGCGAATGCCAACCATCCAACGCAGTTGACGCTGTAGCGCACCCATAACGGTGCTAGTCGCCATGACGTGCTCAATGATGTGATGGGAAAGCACCACCCGGTAGCCTGCTTGAGCGGGTAAGTGCCCCAGTTGGAAGTCATCGGCTAAATGATTGGCGATCACGGCAAAGCCTCCGATTTCGTCCAGCACCGATCGCCGGATCACGATCGTTTGCCCCATCGCAAATTTGATTCCTTCCAACCGATTGCTCACTAAAATACCTGGATGAAACTCAGTCGCTGAACTCAGCGCTTCAAAGTTGGTTAGCCAGCCCTCTGTGAGGGAGCGGTAGGGACAGGTCACGACACCGACATCAGGCTGGCTCAATGGCTGCACAACCTGCTGCAAATAATTGGGTGTTACCTGCACATCGCTATCCGACAAGATGATGATATCGTGTGTTGCGTTAGCAAAGGCGTTTGCCAGGTTACTTACTTTCCGGCTAGTGCCAATCGTGCGGTCATTCACAACCAGTTGCAGGTCTAGCGTGGGAAAGTCGCGCATAATCTGTTTAATCGTGACAATGCTGGCGTCATCCCGATCATGAACCGCAAAAATAATTTGATAGGTAGGATAGTCCTGCTTGCAGAAGGATGCCAGCGTTTCATAGGCATAGCGATCGCGTCCACATACGGGTTTAAGAATGCTAACGGGTGGCTGAAAATGACGATCGACCGGAGCAGACTGGGTGAAGAACCGCTGCGCTGCCACGATCGCATAGCTGTAATAGCCAATTGCCGCTAACGAGAGAAACAACGGTATGAATAGCAGGTAATGCGTTGCAGTCCATCCCACCGACAACATGTCGCTTAAGCGGTCAGATGCAGTCAGACTGAGTAAATTGAAAGGCATGATCATAACAGCAGTTTATTTTGCGTTAGTTTTATTTTTCGTTGATTTTAAAGGAGTTACGCTGCGGCTGCATTAAAGGCAATGACGGCAACGCCTATACCAATCAAGCCAGTGCCAGCTAAGCGTTCAGTGGTCAGTGTTTCTTTCAAAAAATAATGGCTACCAAACAGGCTAAAGGGATAACTTAGGGCAGTCATCGGCATGATCAAGCTCAGATCTGTCTGACCTAACAGCCCAATAAACAAGAAAAAATCCGCCGCCATACATAGCACGCCGCCGCCAATAAGGGGATTCATCAACGTTCGTCGTGCCAGCGTTAAGAGCGATCGCCACTGTAACGTAGATACCTCCCCCACCTGCTTCATGCCAGCCGCCAGCAGTACATCGCCCGCCGATGCTGCCACCACCATGCCTGCGATCGCCAGCCCAACTGAAGAGACCGACAATGACGCCGATACGGGTACCAGGAGTAAGGCAGGAAACGGCTTGCTTTTTTGGCGCTGCGATAGGGCGTACGCCACTTCGCCCAGACTCACTAACAACACCCCACTCGAAACCAGAATGGTGCCAAGCCACCGCTGATTGGAAACGCTCTCGTTTAAGATCAACCAGGCACACAGCGCCGATAACACATATTTTGCAGCGGTCATCGGCAGGACATAGCTCAGGTCAAGCCGCGAAATAGCTGCCAGGTAGAGCAGTAGCGCACTCAGCAGGAAAAGAATGCCCAGTATGATCCAGGGATTGGTCAACACCTGAGCGCCGATCGACAGCAAGGCACCAGGGCTAGAAGTATCTACCGCACCGACCTGCCGCATCCCCCGACTCAACCAGACATCGCCTAAAACCTGGAAAAGAACCAGCAATAAAAGAACAAGATGCTTACTCACAGAGATCTGTTGCACGATCGACGTGCTTGCCAATTTGCATGAATGAAATCAACCCAACCGATTGCCGTTGCCGTTTGAAAGCGTGTTGTTTGCGTTTGAGCATGGATTGATTGCGAAAAAATGCCAGACTGCTGCTCTGCGTGGCAAGCTGAACCGATTGCTATACCTGGGTATGAATAATCGCCTGCGTCCGTCGCTCCTTTAAGTAGGAAAAGAACTCGCCGCCTTCGCGCAAACGCCGCACCAGCATTTGACGATCGCTCAGCATTTCGCGCACGATGGGAAGAATTGCCTTCGGTCTGAAGTAAAACCGACGGTACATCTGCTCCACTGCATCTTCGATCGCTGCATTGGACAGATCAGGATACTGCAACGTTGAAGTCTGCATTCCAGAGTTGGCGACCAGCGCTTGATCGGTGAACCAACCGTTAGCCTTTGCCTGGGCGTACAGTTCAGTACCGGGATAGGGCGCAGCGATCGAGACTTGAATTGTGTGGGGGCTAAGTTCACACGCAAACCGGATTGTTTCTTCGATCGTCTCGCGCGTTTCTACAGGCAGACCAATGATGAACGTGCCGTGGACGGTAATACCCAAATCGCGACAGTGCTTCATAAACTGCCGAGCCGCTTCTAGCCTGACGCCCTTATTAATGTTGTCCAAGATCTGTTGATTACCAGACTCAAACCCGACCAAAAGCAGCCGTAAACCATTGTCCCGCAGTTGCTTCAGCGTGTTGTAGTCCAGATTAGCGCGGGCATTACAGCTCCAGGTAAGCTTCAAGCGCTTCATGTGTTCACTGATCGCGATCGCCCGTTGTTTGTCGATCGTGAACGTATCGTCATCAAACATATACTCCCGCACCCGATCGCCAAAGATTGCCTTTGCCTCTTCTAGCTCTCGCCCTACGGCTTCTGGACTTTTGGTGCGGTATTGGTGTCCGCCAATGGTTTGAGGCCACAGGCAAAAGCTGCACTTCGCCGGACAACCGCGCCCTGTGTAGAACGAAACGTAGGGATGCAGCAAATAGCCAATAAAATACTTGGTGATGTCCAGGTCACGCGCATAAGTGGGCAAAACGCTGGGCAAAGCATCCCAATCATGAATCAGCTCTCGATCGGACGTGTGCTGCAAATTTCGATTGACATCACGGTAGCTTAGCCCCTTAATCTGCTCCCAAGGCTTACCTTCCGCCAGCTCTTTGCAGGTGTAGTCAAACTCATGACGGCAAACAAAATCAATGATGGGGTTGTCGTTTAGCGTTTGCTCCGGTAAGACTGCGACATGGGCACCAATAAACCCAATCTGCACCGACGGGTTTTGCGCTTTAATCGCAGCGGCACACGCCACATCGTTTGCCAACGAAGGCGTACTGGTGTGCATGATGACCAGTTCATAATCTTTGGCGATCGCCAGCACATCATCTACGGTCTGCCCATGCGGCGGTGCATCAACCAGCTTACTTCCTGGCACAAGAGCGGCGGGCTGTGCCAACCAAGTGGGATACCAATAGGAGGTAATTTCGCGTTTTGCCTGGTAGCGCGAGCCAGCACCACCATCAAAC
>JBBSHC010000273.1:0-5604 GCA_038253425.1 Leptolyngbyales cyanobacterium
ATTAGTAAAGTCGGCTCGAAAGGAAGTTAATTGCTTAAAAAGCGTTCTCAGTTAGATTTCAGTTGGTCTGACGATCCCCTCGAAAGGCTGTTTTTAGGAGGAGCCTTCTCTAGCCCCTGGCGGGCAACTGAATTCTAGCAGTACCAATCGGAATTTCGCCTTGAGACCCAAGCCGTCGTCCGGTCACTCCATAGAACAAAGTACCGTCATTCGGGCTTCTCATCTGCACCCCATTGAACTCAACTTGCAGAGAAGCGCCAGCTAAAACGGGTTTATCAAATGCGATCGCTAACCGCTCTTTGCTAGCGTTAATCTTAAAAGGCACTTCTTTGCCAGTCTGATCAATCACTCGTACTGACTCAAAGCCTTCCATTTGACTAGGGATAGAAATCATCAGATCTTGCAACGACATTCCAATCACTGCTACTCGGATGAAGTGCGTACTATTCAACACACCAGAGTTGGTGATCATCGGAGCCGTAAAGTTGAAAATCATTGCAGTTTCAGCCTGAGGAAACTGCGCCTGTACACGAGTTGTCGGTTCAGCGATCGCTGCTGTTACAGTTGATAAGTAAGAGCGCCGATAGACCGCCATAAATTAAACTTTTCATGGAAAATCCTTTACGTAGTGGAAACAGTTAGTTATTGATCTGGTTGAATGCATCTCAACCGCTGTTTTATAGATTCAATGATGGCAATGAGGCAAGACTGATTGACACGTTAAAGTATCCTGAGAGATTGAACCGATTTGATAAAAACTAAATCGCCTCTGATAAGGTTCAGGGCTGACTAAAAAGCGGTTTCTGCTGCTGTTCCGCCTTTTTGATGCCGTTTTGCTTGATCCGGGTTAAAGCGATCGGCACAGTTAGTTTCGATCGCGCCCATTGCAATAGTTCAAACCTTAGATAGATGTTTTGACCCTCAGAGCCTGCAAATCTCTGCTTAATGCAAGCGCTGCTTAACCTTGAGAAGCTCAGCCTGGAGAACAGGTACATCCGTTTTTATGTTTGAGTAAATTCATTTAAATCAAGCTTTGAGTTGCTCAGTGAAGCAGCGTCAGCGTTAGAAACTTCTATGTTTAGAGCAATGGTAACGGCGCACTCAGTCAGATTTTTCTAGCCAACCCGATGCTGGCGATCGAGACTGTTTGTCATACGTACAGACTCTTCGCAAACTTAGGTAGATACTTAGTCAGTAGATACTGTTTCTAAAGGTCTCGCGCCGCCAACCCCAATCCCTTTCAGGGCAACTGCGTCTTTCTGGTATGCTGAAGGCTCTAGAGAGACATATTGATCAGAACTATATGTCTGATCAATAAAAGCCGACACGTGCAACTTGTCTGCATTGCAAAGGACCGCGAGTCAGTCCGTCAGCCCTTTACCCCGCCATTTTTTAGAAGCCGAGGACACTGAGTATGGAAGATATTCGGATCACCCTTATCGAAGATCATGACCTGACTCGAGTTGGGATGCGTACAGCGCTGCAACAGCGGGGATTTAATGTCATTGGTGAAGCTGCAAACGCGACAGATGGGCTAAAGCTCCTGGAAACGGCAAAGCCAGATGTGGCGATCGTAGACATTGGTTTGCCCGATATGGATGGCATTGAGCTGACTCGTCGGTTTAAAAAAACGCAGGCAGACTCTGACGATGCAGCCGTAGCAGCGACCAAAGTTTTGATTTTAACCTTGCAGGACAACGAAGATATTGTGCTGGCTGCCTTTGCTGCTGGGGCAGACTCGTACTGCATGAAGGATGTTAGTCTTGACAATCTTGCCGAAGCGCTACGTGTAACCAACGGCGGCAACTCCTGGATTGACCCTGCGATCGCTCGTGTTGTTTTACATCAAGCACGTCAGAGCGTACCAGAAGGCGAGTTTTTAGAGACCAAAACGGTTTCTATCAACGCTGCCGAGCCAGAATACAACCAGATTATTGAAGCCTATCCGCTAACGGAACGCGAACTGGAAGTGCTGCAACTGATTGTGGATGGATGCAGTAACGCCGCGATCGCCGAGAAGCTCTACATCACAGTGGGTACCGTCAAAACCCACGTTCGCAACATCCTCAACAAGCTGTGCGCTGACGACCGCACACAAGCAGCCGTACGCGCACTGCGATCGGGACTGGTGGGATAAAAAGTTAAAGGGTAAAAGGTAAAAGTTAGGAGCAAGAAAGTTACTTTTGCCTTTTACCTTTTACCTTCTACCTTACGCCACTCCCTCTTTCACGGGGAAGCGATCGATTAGACCGATCGCGCGGCGAGCGTTATCTTTTAGCTCTGCTGGCGCATGGGGAACATGAGGAATCTGCGACAACAGATCCAGGGTACGACGCAAAATTCGCACCACATCGCCTTCATCAAGGCTGGTATTGGAGCAAAGTTCCACCCAGTCTACGCCCAGCGCCCACTGTTCCACCAAGCCGACTAGCTCGTACTCCAGCCAAACAGGTAGCACCACCTGATGCCGCCGCTGAAGCTGGAACAACCGACGGCGAAAACCCTTCAGCCCGCCAAGTGCCTCTTCGACCGCTCCTGACAACTCATAGCGCGTCCAGCTATCGGGACGCGATACTTCGGTGACAAGGGCAGCACAGGCGGTTGCCAAATGGTGGGGGTCAAGCACATCCAGTTCCCCAGACATCAGCGCTAAACCCAACCACAGTTCGTTATCGCCCCGAATCGCAGCGGTTGCTTGTCCCATGGGGGTAGGAATTAAGCCCTCTAAACAACCAAAGTGTTGCAGGATCTCGATGAGGCTGAGAAATTCTCGCCAATGCTGCTGCGACTGACGCTCAAGTTTGGTTCGGCGATCGTCTAGCTCTGTCTGCACCGCACTGATCCGCTTTTGGCGCTTGAGAATGGTAACGCGGTTGCCCCAACGGTTTACAGGGTGGGCATCGATTTGCTGTTGTACTGCCGCCATACGTTGCAGTTGTTCATACACTTCAGGTGCCTCATCCAGGGGCGAAGGCAAGGGAGGAATTTGACGGGCGATCGTGGCAGTCACATCGCTCCCGTTTCGCATCTGTCCTGGTTTCAAAGGCATCTCTGGCGGTGGCGCTAAATGATCAACTCCACTCAGACGCGGAATTTCGCCCCGTAGACCAACGACATCGCCCACAGTGGCAACGTACCAGCGGTTGTCCTGCCCCAGGCAAATCAGATAGGGAAATTGCCCTGAACCAGGAACTTTTGTCACCAGCACAGCAGGCATCGGAGTGGCAAGGCGGACATTCTCACCTTTGATGCTCAACACAGTGCCAGCCACTGCAAACGAAAGCGCTACAGGTAAATCACCCGTCCGAAGTTCGATCGCTTGGTCTTGCAAGATTTTCAGCAGCCGACGTTCTTCTTTCAGACGCTCTTGCAGTTTTTCGTACTGCGCCAGCAGATCCCAATCCACCGATTCAAGCTGCGATCGTAGCTGGTTTAGTTCGGCATCCAGTTGCGCGATCGCCTCTTGCTGCGGGCGCAAGTATAGCGTTGATAGATACTGCCCAAAGCTCCGTTCTACCAGCTCTTTTGCTTCCTCCAGCGTATGGGTTTGCAGCAGGTTCAGCACCATGCCATAGCTCGGTGTAAACTGGCTCACCAGCGGATCGGCTCCCACTGTTGTTAAATACGCCGCCTCTTTTGCCCCTTCAAACGGTGTCTGCACCGTGACCACATGCCCCTGGCTATCCATACCACGCCGTCCTGCACGCCCTGCCATCTGCAAAAACTCAGATGCATTCAGCAGTCGATGCCCTAGATCAGTGCGCTTCGATAAGCTGGAAATGACTGTAGTACGCGCTGGCATATTAATGCCTGCCGCCAGCGTCTCCGTTGCAAACACGACTTTGATCAATCCTTGTTGAAACAGTTCTTCCACCAACCCTTTCCAGGCAGGCAGAATCCCCGCATGGTGTGCCGCAATGCCCTGATACAGCGGCTCAATTTGTCCTGCCCGTCCCGCTTCAGGATTCAATGCCAAAAATTCATCGATCTGGGTGCGTAACTGAGCGGCTTCGACTTCGTTCACCATTGACAGCGGCGCATCGCTCACCGTTGCTACTGCCTGGTCGCACCCGCGCCGACTGAAGATGAAATAGATCGCAGGCAGCATATCTTTTTGCCGCAACTGACTTAGCACAAACGCTAGATTAGGGCTTTCCTGGCGTGGTCCGCGCTTGCCGCTAGGGGCACCTTTGCCACCTTTTAGCTTGAGGCGAGGATTGATGCGCTTTTGGCTATCATCCAGTAAGGGGAATAAACCTTTGGGGTTGCAGAAGTGAAACTCTAAGGGAACGGGTCGAAAGTCTGAATAGATTAGATCCGTGGGACCGTGAACCTGGTGAATCCAGTCTGTAAGCTGGTCGCTGTTGGCAACGGTCGCAGAAAGGGCCACCAGTTGAATTTCAGGCGGGCAGTAAATGATCGATTCTTCCCAGACCGTACCCCGCTGGCGATCGTTCATATAGTGGCATTCGTCCAATACCACTGCTTCGACTCCGGTGAGGGAGGTGCCAACTTCGCCGATCGGCGTGCCGTACAGCATGTTACGAAAGATTTCGGTCGTCATCACCAGAACAGGCGCATCTCGGTTCACCGAGACATCCCCCGTCAGCAGACCTACATTGTCCGCGCCAAATAGTTCTCTAAAGTCTCGTAGCTTCTGGTTAGATAGCGCTTTCAATGGGGTTGTGTAGAGTACCCGTCGTCCGCGCTTCAGTGCCCGGTAAATAGCATATTCGCCAATCAACGTTTTACCTGACCCTGTGGGGGCGCAAACTACAACCGAACGACCCGCCTCCAAAGCGGCGATCGCCTGCTGTTGAAAGTCATCCAGCTCAAAAGGAAACAAAGTCTTCAGGTCTAGCCCTGACGCTGTAGTGAAAACAGTCACGCCCAAAATCCTAACCGTACTACCGATTTATCAACTCGCCCTCGCGATCGTCCGTTCCAACTTGCCAGCCCACCATCCTCAGAACCTAACTTGATGCTACCGCGTTCCGTTCGTCTGACCGCAAAAGGGAGTTTAGAGTGAAGGAATTGAGGGTTTAGTTAAAGAGCAATCCATCCAGACTTTTTGATCCGTTAAGCCCTTGGAACAAGGTGCCCGCTCAAACAAGGCACTTACGCCAGCTCAGTCTTACAGTCGATCGCGCAATCGCGCTTTGAAGGCAACCGCTTCACTATAGAGACCCATAACAATTATCACAGTATATTTACTGTGAAACTCCCTGCCGGGAGATGGCAATCTGTCTGCTGTGGGCTATAGTGTCAAAGGGTGGTTTAGCCGCCCCAATGTACAGAAGGGAGCTTCTGCTGTAGAGCCAACGGCTGCATAAGGCTAAACAGCTATACTAACACGGATATGTCTGATTGCGTCATTTAGCAACAGACATGGCAGTGGACAAACTACGTGGGTAGCTTAATCAAAATCGATCTGGAGCAGATGATTACTGCTAAGGCTCGGTTTGAGCGGAGGAACCAATTTTTCGGGGCTAATTTCAGCCTTGCTGAGAGAGACACCTTCCAGTCTTAGCCCGTCAGCTAACTCCGTCGGCGCGCAAGGGGAAGGCAATCGAAACACGGGCCCGCGCAAGCGGGGTGGGGACG
>JBBSHC010000274.1:0-5602 GCA_038253425.1 Leptolyngbyales cyanobacterium
CTCCATCCCTCAGACTGTCGCCAACGACTCTGATTGCCTGCGTGGAATTTCATAGGTCCAAAAGTCAGAAGCCAACTCCGTGTTGGGGAAAATAGCACGGGCTTCTGCCAGCAAGTCTCTTAGCTCGATCGCGTTACCAGGCGCATAACGGGGGCTAAAGTGCGACATAATCAGTCGCTTCACCTGTGCCGTTAGTGCAACTTGCGCTGCCATTGTTGAGGTCGAGTGCAGGCGTTGGTATGCCAATTCGGCATCCTGGTGGGCAAAGGTGGCTTCGTGAATCAGCACATCCGCATCCCGTGCTAGGTCTACCGACGTATCGCAGTAAACGGTATCCGTACAGTAAGCTAATTTGCGCCCAATCTCAGTTGGACCGCACAAATCAGCGCCGTTAATGCGCTGTCCATCAGGCAATGCAACAACTTCGCCACGCTTCAGCTTGCCATAAAGGGGACCGGAAGGAATGCCCAGAGACGCTGCCCGTTGAACATCAAAATGCCCAGGACGGTCTTTTTCAGCCACCCGATACCCAAATGCTGGCACTCGATGCTTGAGCAAGCCGCAGCTAACGATAAACTCATTGTCTTCAAAAACCACGCCCGGCCGTACCGTATGCACCTTCACTGGGTACGAAAAATGCGTCTGCGAATAGCGTCGGCAGGCTTTGAGGTAATCATCTAAGTCGGGAGGACCATAGATATCAACGCGCTGCACATTACCCGCCAAACCACAGCTTGCCAGCAGACCCATCAACCCAAAAATATGATCCCCATGCATGTGGGTAATGAAAATACGAGTCAACTGACTACTCTTAATCTCACTGCGTAGAAGCTGATGCTGGGTGCCCTCACCACAATCAAACAGCCAGCATTCCGCACGTTGAGGTAGGCGCAACGCCACGCTAGAAACGTTGCGGGTACGAGTTGGCACACCAGAGCTGGTTCCAAGAAAGGTAATCTGCAAAACGAAGCCGTCCCAAGCGGGGTTTCCTGAAACTATACTCGCACAGGCGCAAGCAATACAGCAGGAGTTGGAAGCCAGGAGTCAGAAGTCAGCGGTGAAAAAGGCTACAACGATGGCTCTTCAACGCAGGGGTGTACTGCATTGAGCTACAAGCTCTGTAAGAGATGGCTTCAGAGAGGAGTTGAGCGAAGTTTTGCTTTGACAAACTTTACAATTGAATTTAACAAACTTTACAATTCGTTGAGACACAAGATGTAAGGGCTTAAACCCGGATCAGGCTGCTGGGATGTGTACATCTGACAGGGGTGGGAACATCTATGCCAGGATCACTGACTCTATCTAAAGCAATTTGCTTTATATTAAGCCTCGTTGATCAAATACCCCCGTTGTAATGGTGCGATCGCAGTGCTGCTATATCGCCGTCTTTGAGTGCTTAAACCTGAAAGGAGATTTCTGAAAATGACACTGGAACGCTTCCCCTTTTTACTGTCGCAACTCAGGATGCTGATGCAGTTAAAAGGACGCAGTTGGTGGTTTGCCATGTTAGTTGGGCTGGCGGCGTTTGCAGTGGCAGAAAGTGCGATCGGTCGTCCTGCTCAAGCAGCCTTAGAATTACGCGTTGCGATCGAAGATGGCGTTAGCCAGGTTGCAGTGGGTAGTTCGACGAAGGCAATCGTGCGCGATGGCAATGGTCGCTCGCTGGGTGAAATTGCCCCGATGAATGCGTTTCTTGCCCAGCCGAAACAGGGTCGCGTTAGCCTCGATCGCTGGCAAGCGGGAGAGCTTTGGGTAGAGCCAACGGAGGGGGGCTATGTCTACATTGGCGATCGCTGGTATCGCGGACGGACGCTAGTGCGACCTGGTAAAAAAGGTCTAACAGCAGTCAACTACGTAGAGATGGAGCAGTACCTTTACAGCGTACTGGGCGGTGAGATGAACGGCAGTTGGCCCCAGGAGGCACTGAAAGCGCAGGCGGTTGCTGCTCGTTCCTATGCCCTTTATCAGCGTCAACGTGCTGGCAATGGTCTGTATGATGTGGGTGACACGCCTGCCTGGCAAGTTTACGGTGGCATCAAAGATGAGTCTACGGGAACGCAGGCAGCAGTTAACGCTACGACGGGGCAAGTGCTCATCTACGGCAATCAAATTATCGAAGCCGTCTTCCACTCCTCTGCGGGCGGTTGCACTGAAAATGTGGAAGATGTTTGGACTCAATCTCTTCCTTATCTGCGATCGGTGCGAGAAGGGTTTGCCGAGGTGTCACCAGTCGCTCAGTGGACTGAAACCTTTTCACGCAGTGAGTTGAGTAAGCGTATTACTGGTGTGGGTAACATTGTGTCACTCCAGCCTGAAAAGATAACTCAATGTGGACGCATTGTTTCTATGCGTGTAGAAGGTGACGCCGGACGACGCAGCATTAGTGGCGAAGCGCTGCGATCGGCGTTGAAATTAAAAAGTACCCTCTTTACAGTCAACGCTCAATCAACGTTCGAGTCCAGCAAAGCGAAAGCGCAAACTGCTCCCGTCACGTTTCAATTAGTAGGACATGGCTTTGGTCATGGCTTGGGTTTAAGTCAGTGGGGAGCGTATAATCTGGCACAGGGTGGCATTAATTATCAGCAGATCTTGCTGTACTACTACAAGAACACAACGCTGGCAAAAATTCAGGTAAGGTAAGCTAACCTAAGCAGTTGATTGGATCTCAAGTGATTGAAACCTTCGCTAACATGCTTATGGTCGCAGCCTTGCAGTTCAAGCTGCGTTTAACCGAAAGAGCTGCCGCCTTAAACGGTAACAATCTGAATCAAGTCAGCATGATTAACCTAGACAATAATCTGGACAGCCTCCAAGCTTGAAGCCAATCACTGATGGTGTCGATCACTGATGGTTGTCGCTTGAAGCGATCGCTCATTTAATCTAGTACGGGTAAATTCCCCGTCGCTCTGCGGCGAAGAAGATAACCTGCAATCCGAATCTTCAGGTTCGGGAGCAGTTCTGCTTCCATAACCCGTCTGCTCGCAGCGGGGTCCGTTGATTTAGGTGCCTCTACTTACAGCCGCTTTTAGCAAAGGTTAGTGACCTGTGGACGCTCCAAACCACCCAGAATTAGAGTTGATTGTGCAGCAGGTCGGCGAAGCCGTTCTCGCCACTACCGAAACGGTTGATTTACTGTCGCAACGGATGGATGCGCTGGCAAATCAGGTACAGCAGCAGGGCTATCAAATCTTTGCACTGAGTGATGCTGTCCAAACGCTAACGGACGTTCAGCATGAGTCACTCAAACGGCTCAATCGCTTAACCGACGTGTTAGAGCGTCTGGTTAATGCCGTTGATCCAGTAGACGCACCACCGTAAAACCTGCTACCACCGCTGGTACGATCGCCAATAGGATCGACCTTTCCAAAAGACGCCGACTGCAAGCAACACTAGCGTCGTCATGCTAAAGCTGATTGACTTGAAAAGGAGCCACTTTTCCAGCAAAAGCACAAGCGCTAAGCAGGGCACTAACGCCCACAAACTGCTGGTATTGATGCTGATGCGGTCAAGGCGCTCAAACCAGTAGACAGCCAGTGCGCCTATCCCGATTGGCAAACCAAGACTCATGACCAGCAACACGATGGGCAAGAGGTGTTCGAGCACTGGCGACGGTTCGTCAGCACGGGCTACCAACTGGAGTAGAAGGTCGATCGGCAGCGCTACTAACAGCACGGCGAGAAAGGCTGCTTGCAACAGCGATCGCCAGGGTAGCAATTTCAAGCGGGCAAACGGCTTGTTCATACATTGCATATTACGATTCAACGTTCCCGCCTAAAGTAGCACTCATAAGGGCAATGCTTGACCAGCCTTCACCTTTTAACTTAACAGCCTGCGTTTATAGCTGCCGCCACAGAGCTTAAGACACTGGGATCAAAGGGGGTGTGGGGGCAATGCCCCCCGCCAGGGGTTCCACCCCTGCACCCCGTCCTAACCAGAATGGCTTGGCTATAGCTTTTAATCGCCGTCAAGTGAGGCATCTTTCAAGTCGTGACGCATTCCTTGAAGGGTTTGCTGCTGCACTCGTCGCGACGGACGGCGATATTTTTTGGTTTCGAGCTTAGGTTCGTATTGATCCCCGCCCTCTCGATTACTTTTGCGCTTTAACGTTGCTTCGCTGCCACCAAGCTTGTTGAGCGCATCCTGATGAGCGATCGCATCTGCTAAGAAAGCGAGATAATGCTCATATCGCTCCCATTCGCCCCGTACGACACAACTCGGTTCATCCTGGTGTAAGCAATCACTAAATTGACAACGCGCCACCCTTAGACGCGCTTGCGCTTCAGGAAAATAGTTGGCTAAATCTTCTGGCATGCAGTTTAGATCAGGTTGATTAAAACCAGGTGTGTCTGCCAAGAGTCCGCCCATTGGTAGGGCAAACAACTCCACATGGCGTGTGGTATGCCGACCGCGCCCCAGTTTCCCAGAGACAGCTGAAACCCGTAGATCAGAATGTGGTATAAGCTGATTGATCAAACTGGATTTACCAACCCCAGAGGGACCCGAAACAATGGTCACGCGATCGCGCAGTTGCCGTTCTAAAGCAACGAGACCTTTTTCCTTATAAACGCTCATTAGCAACGGTGTATAGCCCCACTGCTGCAAACGCGTCTGCCAGTGCTCACGTTCGTCCTCGGTAGCAATGTCACATTTGTTTAAACCGAGGCAAACCTGCAACCCAGTGGATTCTGCCTTGACCAAAAATCGGCTCAGTTGATGAGGATCAAGCGTTGGTTCAACGAGCGCAAAGACCAGAAGAAGTTGATCTGCATTGGAAACAGGGGGACGATCCAATTCTGACCGCCGAGGCAAAACCTGCGCGATCGCGCCGCGACCTCCAGCCCAGTCAGGTTCTTCAACTTCAACCCGATCGCCGACCATCACGCGCTGTCCAATCTTTTTCAGGCGCGATCGCCGGGTACACAGCAAGCCCAACGCTGGTCGATCAACCTCTGCCTTGTCGTTAGCATTAAACTCCTGGCCATTAACTTGCGTCCCATGGCTGCTAATGTCTAACTTCAGATCCAACTGCACTTGATAGTAGTTTGCTTGAGCCGCCACCACCGTTCCTAGAAGCGGTGTTGTTGATGTAACGTCTTGCCCAGCTTGCTGCGGATCTTGAGCGTTGAGCGCTTCATTAAACTCATCACTCATCACTAACTACACATACTTGGTTAAAGGCAGAAACGGCATCTTTCTCCTTTTACCTTCTTTCTTTTAGCTTCATTCTTACTCATTGGGACAACGCACTCGGATTGCAAAGAAACTAGACCGATCCTCGATCTGCTCAACCCCATAGCCTTCCATTGTCAAGCTGTCAGGCACTTGCTCGATCGGTTCACCAGGATCGAGCCACACCTCCAACAGCGAACCGGGAAGCATTTGGTCAAGCCGCAGCTTAGTGCGAACAAAATTGATTGGGCAGGGCGTACCCCGCAAATCTAGTTGTGCATCAGGGTCTGTAGAGGGTGTTTTTGGCAGTTGATTCATGCGCCAAAGACCTTGCCAAAGAACCCTTCAATGCCGCTTTTGCCAATGCGATCGCCCCGTAATTTTGCTAGTTTTTCTAACAGTTCACGCTCTTCTGGCGAAATCTTCATGGGAA
>JBBSHC010000275.1:0-5579 GCA_038253425.1 Leptolyngbyales cyanobacterium
AGACAGCATTTTGGTCTTTCCGATCGCCATTCGCCAGAGTGTGCCCAAAGTAGACATTGAGAAGCAAATAGCCTGGAAACCGTTTGAAAAAACGCCTCAAGATCTCTATTTTGGCGGGTTGGAATCGATTGGCTGTGGGCGGGCTTCGGTTGTGCTATCCGGTGACTATTTCACTCCTGAGCCAGCTTAGACCCATTACTTCGACAACAAATAGGAGCGTGAAAATGGCTTGGAATCCCTATGGATTAGATCAAATTGCCCATCGGTTAGTGCAACGGGCGCGACAAATTGATGATGATCCGGCGATCGCGGGTGACTCTTGCCTGCGCGAAGTCTATGAAATGCGAGAATCCGTCGCTTACGGTCTAGAGCGCTTTTGGGGTGAACAGTTGCGTCATAACAGTAAAGGACAGAAAAAGAACGCTACCTACTGGAGCGAAACGTGGGCAACGTTAGTCCAAATCCTCAATCAAGCTGGGGTTGTATTGCCGAATGATGGGGATGCAGACACAATGGCAAAAAAACTTTGGGGGGAGACTCCGTTAAATCCCACGGGAGTGAAACTCAGCCATGAAAACCGCCAACTTGCCCTGGCTGTTCTCACGCAGCTTTGCAATTGCATGGTCTGGTGGACTCAGCGCTATAAGTAATAACCTTTGAGAAAATGGCATTGAGAAATTAACCATGTCAAACGCAAATGATGTACCGATGATGTTTCGCGCTTCTGTCGATGGGCGCTGCCAGTTGCAATATATTGATAGCAATCGCGATCGCGATACTGAAAGTGATATTGAACAATGGGTATCAGCATGGACAAGCGAAATTTCCTCGGCAGTGCCCCATTTAAGTTGGCAACAGACAGACAAGACTCAAGCCAATTTTCAAACCAATGTTTATCAAATTGCGTGGCGCTTCGTCTCCAATAGTGGGGCTGATCCGACGATTATTTTGCCCGTAATTGGTGCGAGAGGCTTCCCTTATTATCCTGGCAGCAGCATGAAAGGAGCCTTTCGACAGGCTTGCAACCAGCTTTCCCCCGATCGGGTTGCCTATTATTGTGGCGATCGCGATACCCTTTCTCCTGGCATTCTGCGGTTTCATGGCGGCTATCCCACCAGCGATACCTGGATAGAAAATTTGATTGATTTGGCACATCCACAGCAAGGATGGCAGGTGAAAAATACAGACACGCGCCAGAAAGATGGCGGGGCATTCGTTCAAATCTCGTTGCATCAACCAGAGTTAAGCTTTGGGATTTCTAGTGCAGTCGAATTAACACAAGCTGAATGGCAAGAGATTTGGCACGTTTGGCAAATTGCTCTTTCTAATGGGATTGGCTGTCGGGTCGCGGCTGGATATGGCAAGCCAACCGTGCAGTCTGAATCGCCTCTTTACAGAGTGATGCTTAAAGGTCAAGGAGTGGCATCAACCCTGTTAGACGAAACCCCAGAATTTCGCCCCAATATTTTTCGGGCGGCGCTGAGAGGTCATGCCCTGAGAATCTTTGGTGGGCTGAGTGATGAAGCCACCGCTGAATCTCTTGTTGAGCAACTGTTTGGTGGTATTCACAATGAGGCGGTTTGGGGCTTGCTAAATCTAGGCTTCCGGGAAACCCAGCCCTTTGCCTGCAAACCTTATGGATACTATGAAATGCCGTATTACACGGTTAAGGGAGAATTAACCTGGCTTTTGACTCGATCAATTGACGCAGACAAGGAAAAAGTGCTGAAAAGTCTGGTCAGTCATCTGATGCAATTTGCGATGTTGCTAGGCGGCTTTGGCAAAAGCTGGAGACGGATTGATCACCGTGAGTTTTATTCCAATGCAAACTATGACAAACTGATTGGTTGTCATTGGATTTGGCAGAAAGCCATTTTCTCCAGTAACGATCCAGATGAGCAGCTACAGGAAGTGGGAACGTTTATCGATCGCCTGTTAAAGGTTGGAGCATATTGGGTGACATTGGGGAAATTTACACCCGATCGTGATCATCCGGCTGCATGGCGTGAAGCATGGTGCCGCGATCGTGCTCAGGTTTGGGGGCGTGTAGCCCGTACAGGGGATAGCCTAGCTATTAACTGGTTCCATCAGGGCTATGACGAAGCGCCGCAAGGACGAAAATTTGTGCCTACGAAACATCTGAAAGGCACGGCTGTAGCAGGGTTTACAGGCAATCGGAATAATCCCACTCGGATTGGACGGTTGTGGCATAGAATGTATCCAGTGATCGAAAAAACAAATCGATCAGATGGTAGACCAATTCTGAGACAAACAGAGCAATACCTGGAATTGCTGACGTTTTTCCCAGATGCAGATGATGAAGACTCTAATCAGTTGAGTGAATACCTCAATCGTTCAAAGAGTCCCTTCACTCGTTGTTGGTAATGTGATTTAGAAATTTGGCTGTGCGTTTTGCCTCAAACTAAAAGCTTTCTACAAACTCAACTGCTTGGGGAATTGGAGCGACGTGGACGCGGTGGCAGGAACCGCAATGGCAGTAATACCAGCCTGAATGAAGCCTACAAAAACATCGCTGAGATTTTGGTATGCCGTTTTGGTAATGGGGGTAAACCCGTGGGCGAAGAGGGAGTAGTTACGAATTTGGAGCGCGTTTTGAATGCGATCGGCATATTGAAAATACAGCTTACCGAGTGGGTCATCAGGTAGCTCACTCAGCAGCACATAGCTCCGAGTAAGCGCCAGTTGCAGTTTGCCATCGCGCGATCGCAAGGCTGGATCAGCATATTTCTCCTGTAGGGCTGTGGGCAATTTCTGGCAATCGACATCGCCCGTTTTGATGTCGTAAGTTTGGAGCAAGCGAATTTGTACCAGCAGTTCCAGGGCGCGGTAGAGCCGTCCGACCGCATCATCGTAACGGTCTTGAATGGCACGGCGATCGGCATTTAAAAGCAAATCTTCGACGATTTCGTACCCGTGACCGTTCATCCCATCGGTACTGGAAAAATGAGGGTCAATGGCAGCACGACTGCTGATCACGCGCTTGAGAAAAAGTCCTAATGGACGGATTTCGCTGGCTTTCATATAGGGCTGAAGCGATCGCCACGCTTCCACATGGTCGAATCGATCCCAGGCATCAAACCCCCGGCAGCAATCGCGCAGTTCCCGGATGCGGCGACTTGATTCGCTGGGCAGTTCCATGCTTTGGAGCAAGGCGTTTAGTTCAGCAGTCGCGGCAGGGTAGTTGTACTGCTGGAGAAACCGGGGCATCACCTGCTCGATGATGCGATCGACAGTAACGAGGGTAGTGCGGGCGCGTTCGGTGGCTTCGCCTCGTTCCACCCGAAAGAGATTTTCGCGGGTGGTGTTGGTGGTGAGGTAGAGGGTAATGCCATAGTCGAGTGCTGCCATTGCCAGCGCCACAGACATCGTTTTGGTGCCGCCTGTGTAGTCTGCAATCAGTTGACTGTTTGGTTGCTGTTGCTGGAGGGTGCGGATGGTGCTGACGGTGGCGTTGTAACACTCAGAGAGATCGTCGGGGTTTTGGATGCGGATGAGGTCGCGATCGGGGTCAAAATTGGTTAGCCTTGCCTGGGTTGGAATGTTCGGCAAGCGCTCAATGATTTCCGCTCCCTGACGGATCTCGCAGGGTGTGCCAGTGCCGATGACCTGAGATTCGCTACCTCTAGCACCAGCCGAGCAGAAAAAGAGGACGCGATCGGGCTGAAGCGTCTCGATGGTCGTGAGGATAGGCTTGGGGGAGCCGCTGACGGTGACGAGAAGGGTTTTCATTGAGGGAAGAGGAAAGAGGTTTTGCTTCATTTTTCCCGTCTGCTAGCCATAAGAGCGATCGCCAGAGTGGGTGGCGGAAAAATACCACAGGTTTCACCGATCGGTGAACTGTGGGTGGCGAAAAGCTGGCGAGAACTTGCTTGCTAATGGGGCATTCTGCCTCACGATTCAACGATTGCCCGTGTAGGCGGCGGAAAGGTGACGGAGTTGACGCTGACTGAGGCTCTGGAACGTATATTTTCAACGATCGCCCCAGTGTGGGCGGCTGAATGTAAGGGATTCGCTGGTTTTCAACGATCGCCTCACCGTTTGGGGCGGAAAGAATGAAGACCCGATCTATTGGCGGCATTGCAAAAAGTTTTCAACGATCGCCTTTGGGCGGCGGCGAGTGAAAGAGGATTGTGATTCCTCCATTCATCACTGAGTCTATCATCAGGACAAATCAACCTGATAAGTCATAAACCTAGCTCCTGCTTGACTTTGCTCCAGGGCACTGTGCCCTCAGACGCAACTTCTTCGCGGATCGCTTGCAGATCTTGCAAGTCGTCGTCCTCCTCCTGCTCGTCAAGATGACGCTCAATTAAATATTCAAGATAGTGCAATGCCTCGGTCAGTAAAGTCTCTGGCGTTTGCTCTATAACTTGGATCAGTTTTTCTTTGGCAGTCATCGCAGCGTCTTCCGAAAGGCTATCAGTCATTTTATCGTCTCTATATCGATCGCCTTAATCTAGACGAGTAGGTGTCTCCTGATACCAGGGGGCTTCTTGGAGAACGCTCATATCCCACCTCATGCTTTGCTCTGCCTGAATTTTGGACTGCCGTTAATTTGGGGCATTGCTGACCCAAACCAGCAATGCCTGTGTGAAGTCAGACAGAGAACTGGCTTCAAGTGCAGTGTCCATGAGGCTATCTAGCTGTTCCAGGCTTTGACTTTGCAGTGCTGTTTCTAGTTCGGTGGGGAGTTTGCCAAACTTGCGTTGCAGCACTCGTAGGAGTTGCCTGCGAGAACCCTGCTGCATGATTTCTTGATACCAGGGAGATTCCTGTAATACAGCCATGTCCCACCTCATAATCTGCTGCACTAATGCAGTATCTAACACAAAGCTAGCAAAGAATGCCAGCAAGGACTCTAGTTGACTGAACTGCTCATCAGACCGTAGCACTTGCAAAGCCTGTTGGATGACAGACGGTTCGTTGCCACCTTTTAGAATGGGCACAAACGGGATGAGGGACGGTAAGGGCTACCGCAAGACTGGCTCAACCTCCACTTCCCAAAGGTTAAGACCCGATAATCTTGACGCGCTTCTAAGCCCAGAAAGCTTGAGGCATCGAGTAGGGATGTTTACAGCATGGTTATCGTAGCGCGATCGCGCAGTAGCAGCAGGGAAGCCAAAAGAGAGCATCACGTTCCTTGCGGTTTCCCCTTTGCTACGTCGATCGCACTTGTGCAAGTGACTGCAAGCCTGTAACCTTCGGTATCTATTTCGCGTTCAAAATCGTGTTTCCAACGATCGTCCAAGTGTGGGCAGCGGAAAGTAATCCATTAACTCAACACCGGAACATTGAGGTTATTAGGTTCTCAACGATCGCCCCAGTGTGGGCGGCTGAAAGAGGTAACTCTAATGATATCCAATCGCATCCATTTTGCGTTCTCAACGATCGCCCAAGTGTGGGCGGCGGAAAGCAACGATAACGATGTGATTGAGATGGGCGGCATCGCGTTCTCAACGATCGCCCCAGTGTGGACGGCTGAAAGTGCGGCTAAAGTCCATCTGTCCGCTGGCAGGCTTTAACGTTCTCAACGATCGCCCAAGTGTGGACGGCTGAAA
>JBBSHC010000276.1:0-5566 GCA_038253425.1 Leptolyngbyales cyanobacterium
CCCGCCAAGGTTGTAACGGTTGCCCAAGCGATCGCGGTTTTGTAACTAGTCGTTTGACTGCCAAAAAGGGTAGCAACGCCTTTAAAGTTATCGTTTGCTCCATTGGAGTAAGCGACAAACAAGGTTGCTAAAAAGAGTAGAAGCAGAGACATCATGACGTAAATTTCGTTTTCAAATTCGTTTTCAAAGTGAGATAAGCAAAGATTTTGAGTCAGCCTGCTTCCTGCTCATAGTACACTCACTCACCACATTCTCTTTCAACCGGAATATGGCTGAGCCTCGTCGGAACGCTCTCATAGCAAGGGCTAGGTTTACCTGAGTTCAAGACTGAGATAATATAGTACCTATGTACTTGATAGAACGCTAAAAAACGGGTAGACTCTAGTCGCCTTGTGCATTTTGACCTATGCGTAGACGGAATGATTTACGGTAGTCTGAGAATTAAGGTTGTCATTGATGCACTCTGAGTTCACGGGCTACTCGACTTTTACTGCTAAGAGGCTGTCTGAGAAGTCCCAAAATGTCAGACTGAAAGGAGCGCCAGCGCATTGAAGCAGCTTGATTGCACCCTGAAATTCGAGCTTCTTCGTGCCGCTCGGCTCGACTCACAATGACAAAATACTTTTAAGAATCCTCTAAGGCATCAAAGCCCATAGTGCGATCGCTTTGTTTCAGCCCCTTCTAACCTTCCGGCAACAGTACCTTGATTTGGTCGATAAACGCTTGATAGTTCACCACAGGTTTAGAGATATAAGCATCGGCACCGCTCTGTGTCAATGCAGTTTCTTTGTCACCAATCATGGCGTGTGCTGTCACCAAAATAACAGGCAGGGAGGCAGTGCTAGGATCGCGTTTCAACAATTGAGTCAGCTTAATCCCGTCGATCGGCTTGCCCTGGTAAAGGCTATGCGACAGCGATACATCCATCAAAATGAGGTCGGCTTGTCCTGCTTTGGCAATCTGCATCACCGTGTCCGCATCCTCAGTGTGAGTCACGGCAAAACCGCCCAAACGAGTCAAGTACCGCGAAAAGACGCGCACATTCCCCAAATCATCTTCGACCAGCAAAACAGTTTTCGTCATGCGTTCTTAACCTGTGGGCAACAGCGCCATAATCTGATCGACAAATGCCTGATGATCAACAACAGGCTTAGAAATATAGGCGTCGGCCCCGCTTTGCTGCAAAAAGTTTTCGCGATCGCCCTCCATCGCGTGTGCCGTCACCAAAATGATGGGCAGGTTCGCAGTGGTAGGGTCTGCTTTCAACATCTGCGTAATTTTAATCCCATCCACCGCCTTGCCCAGATAGACACTGTGCGACAGCGACACATCCATCAAAATAATATCGGCTTCCCGCGATTGAGCAATCTGCATGACCTCATCCACGTTTTCCGTATGTTTCACCGCCAAACCGCCTCGCTTCGTCAGAATCTTCGAGAATACTCGTGCATTAATCAGATCGTCCTCGACAATCAGAACGGTTTTCATCATTTTTCCTCGGAACATGACCCAGATGAAGCAGCAATCTAACTAATCCGCGTCGATTCTACTGTGAAAGGGAGACACGGACGTTGGGGCTTGCACCTATCGTAAGCGGCGTTTACGGCAAATTACACAAAGCTTGTGTGAAATCAACTCTTAAGGAACGAAGCTCATGGCTAAACAACTGAACATGCTCTCCGCAGGACAGGTCATTGCTACCGCCCTGCACACAGAGATGCAGCAGTCATACCTCGAATATGCCATGAGCGTCATTGTGGGACGCGCCTTGCCCGATGTCCGTGATGGGCTAAAACCCGTCCATCGGCGAATTTTGTACGCGATGCACGAACTGGGCTTAACGCCCGATCGCCCCTACCGCAAATGCGCCCGCGTGGTGGGGGATGTGTTGGGTAAGTACCACCCGCATGGCGATCAGGCGGTTTACGATGCCCTGGTGCGCCTGGTGCAAGAGTTCTCTAGTCGCTATCCCTTATTGGGGGGACATGGCAACTTTGGTTCCGTGGATAACGATCCACCCGCCGCGATGCGGTACACAGAAACTCGTCTTGCGCCGATCGGCAACGAAGCCCTACTAACCGAAATTGGCGAAGCCACCGTTGATTTTGTGGGCAACTTTGATAATTCGCAACAGGAACCAACCGTTCTGCCTGCCCAGCTACCGATCTTGCTGCTCAACGGTAGTTCAGGCATTGCGGTGGGTATGGCGACCAACATTCCACCGCACAATTTAGGCGAAATCGTGGATGGGTTAGTAGCGCTAATTGACAACCCCAGCTTGCCTGATGCGAAGCTGTTTGAACTGATTCCTGGACCGGATTTTCCCACGGGGGGCGAAATCATCGGTACGGAAGGCATTCAGGAAGCATACGTCACAGGCAGAGGTAGCATTCCCGTGCGGGGCATTGCCCGGACTGAAGAACTCCAGATTGGACGGGGACGGCATCGACGCACCGCTTTAATCATTACGGAGTTGCCTTACCAGGTGAATAAAGCTGCCTGGATTGAAAAAATTGCGGAATTGGTGAACCAGGGACGGTTGGAAGGCATTGCTGATATTCGGGATGAGAGCGATCGCGATGGCATTCGGGTCGTGATTGAACTGCGTCGAGAGGTTACGCCTCAGACGATACTCAATGCCCTGTATCGCCAAACAGCGCTGCAATCCAACTTTGGCACCATCATGCTGGCACTAGCAAATGGGCAACCCAGGCAAATGCCCTTGCGGGAGCTACTTCAGCAGTTTTTGAGCTTTCGTGAAGACACACTCACCCGTCGCTATCGCCACGAACTGCATCAGGCAGAAACCCGCATCCATATTGTCGAAGGGCTATTGCTGTCACTCACGCATCTGGATGAGGTGATCGATATCTTGCGTCATGCACCCGATGGCACAACAGCAAAGCAACAGTTTCAGGCACGGTTTAACCTGAGCGATCGCCAATCAGACGCCATCCTTGCAATGCCCCTGCGCCGCTTGATGAGCACCGAACGGCAGAACTTGCAAGCCGAATTTGATGAGTTGGCAACCCGAATGCAAGCACTGCAAAGCTTATTGAGCGATCGCCATGAACTGCTCAAAGTGCTGAAAAAAGATCTGCGCGCACTGAAGAAAAAGTATGCCGATCCGCGACGAACGAAAATTGTTTCGGTCAATGGTCAGGAGCCGAGAGCTAGAAGCCCGGAGCCAGAACTAACTCAACCCTTAGAAATTAGCACTCAAAATACCATCCCACTCACCGACTCCATACCTGCCATTGAGGTTGAAGAAACCGTACTGGAACTAACGCAACGAGGTTATATTCGTCGCCTCTCGCCCAAAATCTTTCAACGTAACCAGAGCAAACCGCTTGACCAGCAGACGCGATCGCTAACGGAAAGCGATGATTTTGTCGCGCAAACCGCCTTTGCCACCACGGGACAAACCCTGGTAGTCATGACTCGCAGTGGCAAAGCCTACCCCCTCAGCGTGCGGGAGGTGCCCCAGACATCCGGGCGCTCAACGCCGTCATCCCGTAAAGATGCGCGTGGAACCCCTCTCATTACCCTGCTTCCACCCTCTGCCCAGAGCGATCCTGGCTCTGTTGTCGGTTGCTTTGTGCTACCAGACACTGTTGAAGGACTCGATCTTCTGCTGATTACACAGCAGGGACGCATCAAACGGTTGCCGCTGGCAGAACTGGCAGAATTGACCGGACGTGGACTCACCGTGCTAAAGCTAAAAGCAGATGACCAGTTAGCTTACGCCAGCCTGACTACAACGGGCAGTCAACTCGTACTGGCAACGGCGGGTGGACGGCTTTTGCGACTGGTGGTGAATGACGAACATCTACCGATACTTAGCCGCACAGCGCAGGGAAACTTAGCCATTCGCCTACGAAAGCAAGAAAAGTTAGTTGGCTATACCCTTGTTGATCAAGGCGACGACCTTTTGTTAATGTCCCAACAAGGCGATGCCAAACGACTTGCGATCGACACACTCCGCCTTTCTACACCCGGCGACCTCGGCACGCAGTCCTTCAAATTTGCCAACAAAACCGATGTGCTTGCAGGCATGGTCGCTGCTGCGCCAGATGGAGCCGTAACGGTATTGACCAACAACAATCGCATGGCTCAGTTAATTAGCAGCGAAGTACCCTTAAAAGAGCGGGATGAGAAAGGCGATCGTCCCTTAAAACTCGACCCCGACGAACGGATCACCAGTCTAGTCATCCCCAAACTGCCGCTTGCTAAAGCATGAGATGAACGATGTGTAACTGTAGAAAAATGGCGCTGACTCATTGTACGGCAACCTGATTGAAAACTTTGGTGCTAAGCTAATCGCTAGTTTGAAGCCGTGCCTCACCGTATTGTCAACATTGGTATGAGCAACGCCCCACCTGATGCTAGTACGCAGCAACTACTGACTGCTGTGCTACAGGCAACTGCCGAAATGCAGCAATTAAACCTTCAGCAGAACCAGAAGCTAGACCAGCACAGCCAAAGATTAGACCAACAGAACCAGAAGCTAGACCAGCACAGCCAAAGATTAGACCAACAGAACCAGAAGCTAGATCATCTGGCTGAACAAGTTGGACATCTCACAGAAGGCTTGACAGAGATTAAGTTGCTAGTGCAAGAACAATCTGAGACATCCAAACGGCAAGAGCGGAATATTGAGCGCTTGGTTGGGATTGTGGATAAGCTGATTCACGATCACGCTTGATAAACCTGAGCCATCGCTATGAGTGTGACCTTTATCTACTGCATCTTTCGCCTGACGCCAGTTCGATAGACGCACTTGGGGAGGCAATTCTTCACCCTCAAAGCATTGGCACACAGGTAGAAATAAGACGGTGCTGTTTCAGGTTTGTCCAGATACGTTTGGCTCAGATGGAGAATACTTTTTACCGTGAAGAAACGGCTCTATCTGGGCAATCGATCTGAGTGATGATGAACCAGTGCTACTCATTTGGGCAAAACCGCATTTCGGCAACTGTGAGCTTGCGCTCCTTGAGCAGATCTGTCGTCGCTTGAAATGCCGTATCTTTGATCCACAGACAGTATGGTGAGTTTATTCACTAATCAGCGATCAGCTAATCGACTAGAGAGATAGAAACTGTTGTGGCAAAGGTTGTTCTTGAAAACATTTATAAAAGCTTTTCTGGTCGCAAGGGTGAACCAGCACCGACGACGATTGCAGCCGAGCCATTGTTGGCACCGATCGGCACGAGTAGCGTAGCTGTCCAAAGCTCTAACCGTCGATCGCACTCCACTAGCGTTCTCCGTGCTATCAATTTGACCATTAATGATGGCGAGTTTATGGTACTCGTAGGTCCTTCTGGCTGCGGCAAAAGTACGCTGCTGCGGCTCATTGCTGGTCTAGAGGAATTGACCGGAGGCAGCATTTACGTGGGCGATCGCCTCGTTAACGACCTTCCACCTAAAGAGCGCGACATTGCCATGGTGTTTCAAAACTATGCGCTCTACCCGCACATGACAGTGTATGAGAATCTGGCGTTTGGGCTGCGGCGGACGAAGATGGGAAGTCGGGAGCAGGGGAGCAGGGGAGCAGGGGAGCAGGGGA
>JBBSHC010000277.1:0-5560 GCA_038253425.1 Leptolyngbyales cyanobacterium
AGGGAGGCTATATGTAACGTCCCTATCGAAAGTGTCATTTGCCTGCGATCGCTGCTACTTTTGCTGTCGCCTCATCTGGGGTATAGTCCGCTAACTTGGCATTAATTTCATCCCGCACGATCGCGCGGTAGTCGATGAAGTGTTCCAGCAACGCGCAATTGGTCAGGTAGTACTTGAAGACACCTGGATTGTGCCGCGCAATGGCAAACAACTGCCGCCAGAACTGCCAGCGAGTGCTGCGTTGAATGCCCTGTCGCCAGCAAATGGTGAGCATTGCCCGGATGTCTACCAGCGCGGGTAGCTGAAATTTCTTTTTGTTAGGGCTGGGCTGCATCGCTAAAAAGTGCCGATAAACACGCGCCAAGTAGCGATCGGGTTCATACAGTTCCCAAAAACAGCGCACATATTCCTGTGCGATTTCCTCTAGCGGACGCGTCGGCACAAAATTAGTGAGCGTCGTCTGATGGATATTGGCTTCGCCATCATCAGCTCGTAACCGTCCTTCTTTCTCCAACCGATGCCATAGTGCAGTATTCGGCAAAGCTTGCAGCATACTGAAGAGCGCTTGAGGAATGGCAGTCGCTTCCACAAAATCAATGATGCGATCGCCTGCGCCTGTTTTCTCGCCATCAAAGCCAATGATGAACCCTGCCATCACTCGTAAGCCAGTACGGTTGATCGTTTGCACCGCTTCTACCAGCGAGTTGCGCGTGTTCTGAAACTTTTGCGTCAACGAAAGACTATCCGTGTCTGGCGTCTCAATGCCTACAAAGACAGCCGTAAAATTAGCTGCGATCATCAAATCCAGCAGTTCCTGATCCTGTGCCAGATCGACCGATGCCTCAGTTGACAGGGTGAAGGGATAGCCACGTTCTGCCATCCAGGGCGCAAGTTCACGCAGCATCAGCTTAACGTTGCGTTTGTTGCCAATAAAGTTGTCATCCACAACGAAGATCGATCGCCGCCAACCCAAATCGTACAGCGCCTGCAACTCCGCTAGCAATTGAGCCGGAGTTTTGGTGCGCGGTTTGCGTCCGTAGAGCACAATAATGTCGCAAAATTCGCACTGAAACGGGCAACCCCTGGAGAACTGCACCGACATATCGCCGTAGGCGTCCAACTCAAGCAAATCAAACCGGGGCACGGGTGTATCCGTCACCGCAGGCTTTTCACCATCCGCACGAAAGACCCCAGACGTTTCACCACGCTCAAGCGCACTGACCAGCATTGGTAGGGTAATTTCACCCTCATCCAGCACCAAAAAATCTGCCCCTGCTGCCTGTATTGCCTCTGGCACCGATGTCACATAAGGACCACCCACCGCCACTGGTTTACCCCGACGTTTGGCAGCGCTAACAAGGTAGAGCATATCGGGCTTTTGCACAATCATGCCAGAGATGATCACTAAATCAGCCCAATACCAATCCGCTTCACTCTCATAGCGAATATTTCGATCAACCAGACGGAATTCCCACGTTTGAGGCAAGAGCGCGGCAACAGTCGTCAAACTCAATGGCGGCAGCGATACCTTCCGTCCAATCAAATCCAACGCTTTGTCAAAAGACCAGAATGATTTTGGAAACAGCGGATAGAGCAGTAAAACGCGCATTGATGCCAGCCTCAAAGCAAAGATTATGATTTAAGTAAAAAATCTATTCTTAAGAACAGCTTTGCTTATCATCGCTTATTTACTGGTTTTGGCAACTTTGTTTCAGTCTTATACACGAAAGTAATCATTCGATCGCTGGCTTTTACAGCAATCCACCTAGCTGAACAAGCGCGGTTGAAGATAGCCCCAACTTTTCAGGATCTCAAGGATCAAAATTTGGCTGTTATGTCAGTCGAGCGGCATTTGAAGCCAGTCGTGTAGATGCGATCGCACCTGCTGCACAAACTCTGAGCGTTGGGCAAATTTATCAGTGCGAATGGGCTTGCGCTCAGCATTGAGCGTCCAACCATAATCGCTGCTCAGACGCACATTGTTTTGCCAATCAGCGATCGACAAAATTAACTGGTCAGCAGGGCTATTATCAACATCAGTAACCCGAAACACATAGTTATACGTGTTTTGGCTGGCAGCAGCAACGGTAGAAGGCTGACCCAGATCCTGCTTGAGCCGTTTCTCTACCTGTTCCGCTAAGCCGGGTGTTGTCAGCTCATCAAGAGTCCGCACAGCTAAGGTCAGAGCGAAGTAAAACTCTTCTACCGGAATAAATTCAAGCTGCATGGGCATTTACGTTCTACATCACTTGAAAAATCGTGCTTATAGCCAGCCGCAGGTTGTCTAACCATCGGCTCAACCACTCAACAGATTATCAGTGTTTAGAGAACGGAACCAGGGTTTAGTTCACAAAGCGGGAGTTTGGCTCCTGTAAGCTGAATGATTCAGTGTTAGCCAAGAGTATAGGCAGACTGCAATGCCCACACAATGAGAACGGTAATACTGCCTAAAACAACCACAGCGGAAACAGCGATCGCCTTTGGGTTATCTGCCCCGTCAAACTTCATGATGCCGCGATTTAGATCTGACATACGTTAATTCTCCTGTGTTCTCAGTACCAAATCAGAGGTGATAACAAGCAGTTTTAAGGGTATACCAGTACAAAATTTAGCTGTACAAGCAAATAGCTCCCTTTTAGATTGTAGCGACATGGCAGGCAACTAAAACCGATTCTTAAGGGTTTTATTAGAAAAATTAATGGGAAACGGTTGCAAGACCTAAGCAGAGCAAGCCATTGTGAGCGATCGTGTTAGTGAGCCATCGGTGCTTTTGCTCCGGCTTTGCCCTTACCAAGGAACAGCAGCAATGGTAGTGAACATAGAAAGACCACACCGACGAACCGAAAGCAATCCGCGTAGGACAAAACTGCCGCTTGCGTGTTGACCAGTTGTTCGAGTGAGGCAAGCGCTTGTTGATGGGCGGTTGCAGCATCAGCCCCACCATTCTGAAACGCACCAGTGAGTAGATCCAGGCGTTGATTCGTTTCCAAATCGTAAGGGGTGAGCTTGGTCAACAGAATGGCTTTGTGGAAGGCTTCCCGTTGTGCCAGTAAGGTGGTCAAAATAGCAATGCCAATACTGCCGCCAAGCTGACGGGTCAGATTATAAAAACCGGAACCAGCCGCAATGTCTTCTTTCGGCAAGGCACCCAATGTCGCCAAACTCAGCGGCAAAAACATAAGTACGGTTGCGGCACCCCGCCAAATGAGCGGTAGAAATAAATCACTCGTGCCCGTCTGCGGTGTGATGTCTGCTAACTGGAACATCACGAGGGATGTTCCTACCGCTCCCATGCCAATAAGAATACGGGCATCAACTTTCGATGAAATTTTACCCAGTATGACCATCACGATCGCGGATGCTAACGCGCCCGGAGCCAGCAACCAACCAGTTTGTGTCGCCGTAAACTTCAAAACACCCTGAGTAAACAGAGGTACAGCAAAGAGCGCGCCGTATAGCCCCATGCCTAGAATGCCAGAGTAAATGCTACCTGCCGCCAGCGATCGATGCCTCAACACGCGCAAATCGACCGCAGGCGCTTTGGTGCTGAGTTCTCGCCAAATAAATAGCCCCAAGCCCACGGCTCCAGCGATCGCCAGCATCACAATCAAACCGGAATTAAACCAATCATCTTGTTCACCCTCTTCTAGAAACGCCTGCAAGCTACCCACCGCAATGACAAGCAGCCCAATGCCAAACCAATCAACTGACTGTTGACGTTTCTCACGGTGCGCTGCATCAGGACGTAAGAAGACCACTGCCATTGCCACGGCTGCGATACCGATCGGGAGATTGATAAAGAAAATCCAGCGCCAGCCCAACGTATCCGTCAAATAACCGCCGAGGGTCGGACCGATCGCGGGTCCCGCAATGACCCCAACCCCAAACACTGCCTGGGCTAACCCCTGTTCCGCTGGTGGAAACGTTTCAAACAAGATCGCCTGAGCTTTAGCCAGCAACCCACCACCAAACAAACCCTGAAGGATGCGCGCCACCACCAGCATAGGCAGATTAATCGCAAACCCGCATAGCACTGACGCCAGCGTAAACCCTGCCATTGAGAAGACAAAGTAAGTCTTCTTGCCGAAGACATCCCCTAACCAGGCTGAAAGTGGAATGAGTATCACGTTGGCGATCGCGTAACCCGTTACCACCCAACTGACCTCGCTGATCGTTGCTCCTAAGGTGGCTTGAATATCCGTCAGGGCAACGTTGACGATGCTCGTATCAATCACTTCGAGAATGGCACCCAGTGATGCTGTAAGCGCGATCGCCCACTTCAACGGTCCCTGCACGTAGCCGGACTGGTCATAACTGGGGCGTGATCGTTTTGAGCGAGACAAACGTTGATGAGTCGTAGCCATAGTTGATTCGATTCCAGCGGCGCAATTGCCGTAAAGATGAAATGGAGCCCAAAAACTTGATTAAACCTTCTCTAGCAGCACCAGCCAGCCTGAGCAATTAGTTGCTTCGAGACTAAAACTAAGAGTCCGCTACTACCCGATGCAGGGTTAGGGCTTCGGTACCAATCCCTCGCACAAAGAGATCGACACACCCTTCGACATAGCGATCGCGACTATAAACTCGTCCCACCGAGGCAATATGACGGCGTATCATCCCTGCCAGCAACATGCCCGTAAATTGGTCTACGGCTAAAGCTAGATCCACATCAGGACGGATATTGCCTCGTTCAATATTCGTCTGTAGGTAGGCAATGAGCGTTTCACGCAGAGGCAAAAATGCCTGCTGAAAGACCTGTAGCGCTTCCTCTGGATGCCGTTGTGCTTCACCAATAAACATCCGAATTAGCGCTTCATTTTCCTCCAGCATTTGATCGTGAAGCTGGGCGTAGTGTAGAAGATCAAGCCGCAAATCCTGCGTCCACTCATCCTGATGCAACAGCGACTCTAGCCTCAACGCGGTGATGTGCTGAGCAACGGCACCCAGGAGCTGTTCCTTCGTTTGAAAATGACGAAACAATGTCACTTCATTGACTTCGGCAACGCGAGCAATTTCACGGGTGGTTGCACCAACAAAGCCGTTAATCGAAAACACTTCAATTGCCGCCTTCAACAAACGTTCTTTAGTTTTTGCCGGATCACGGTTCACAGCAGCCCTCTTATTGCAAGTGCTTGCTTGCATTGTAGCTACAACAGTTTGGCTTCGTCTCGTTCCTTTGGTAGACCAATCGTGTTCTAGAGCTGCTATCTCGATCGCAAGCAGTGCTTTCAATCAAACAGTTCAAGCTAGATGAAATCTTCCGGGTACTTAAGTAAGCTCACGTCTGGTACGTAAATGTGCTACCCAGTTTAGAGCGATCGGGCGCTGCTTGATGAAGCGTGCGATCGACGCTACTGATGAGTGCTAAGTAGTCTCAGACAAAACATTACAGAAGGTCGCACTTTAGAGCCAAGCTAGTACTACACCGTCTTTAGCAGCACTTCAAAGGCGTGTTGTATGCGAGCGTGTACGCAACCCCTGCCTGTGACTCACAAAATGATCCGTGTAAGTACAGGTTGGCTGCATTAAGTACTCAGGCATACTCACCTTATTGAAGGTG
>JBBSHC010000278.1:0-5551 GCA_038253425.1 Leptolyngbyales cyanobacterium
TTTCAATACAGAGTTGAAAATTGCTCAACAGTAATTCTCAGTATGAGAATGATTCTCACCTAGAGACCTGATTCTAGTTACTTCAGCGGCTGTAAGCCGCATTCTGTCGTTCAGATGATAGGGCTTGGAAGCCGTTGTAAGCATCAATTTCAGTACAAATGTTTCAAAATGAGAATTGCTGATTGCTTAAGGGGCTGGGGCAGCGATCGAGTTTCTAAATTAAATACCTAAATTAAATACCTAAAGTAACGCTGATCTGGCAGCTTTCTCTTTGTGAGTGAAGAGGTAAGGCTATGGGATGTTCAAATGTATAAGCCACAGTCCGATTGGCAAAAAGTCGATCGCTGACCGCTAACCCAAGGCTAGGTTGTACTCAACTGAAAACCGCTGTAAGCACGGTTTAATAAGCCTCGCTCTTCACTCAAGCTCTAGTTGTTTCTCCAATCCACCTTGAAGCTGCTGCGGCAAAGATTGATCAGGTCGAATCAAGATGCCTGGATTGTTGCCGATCAAAGGATCTGCTTGAGTCGTTAACCATAAGACCCAACGGCTACCTGGAGGAAGCGTACTCAAACTGGTTAGATTTGAAGTGAGCCAAAGTAGGGGTGCAGTCGGCAAGGCTTCAGCAGTAACGGTTTCGCCTGGCTGAACTGCTGCCAGGGTTTCGAGCACGGTTTGACTGCCCTGCACTAACCCGCTTCCGGCAGTCCATAATTTGACGCTGAAGTGGCGATGTGAGGCATAAAAGTAAAGAGAGGCAGCCGCAATGACGGCTTGTTCAAAGTGGTTTTGTCGGTCTAAAGCATCTGATGTCGTGTGCCAGGGCATAGCGCTATCCAGGCAAATGACCAGTTCCTGCCCGCTGGTAAACACTTCCAGTTCACGAACCCGCAGTTCACCATAGCGAGCACTGGTACGCCAATGCACAAGACGAATGGGATCACCCCAGCGATAGGGACGCAACGATCGCGTTAGTCCTTCACTGGCAGTCTGAGCGCGGCGATCGCGGCTAAATTGGAGGCTGGTATCTTGACCAATTTCATCTACTAAGGGGCAGCGAGTGAGCGGCAAAACCGTTGGATAGACGACTGCGATCGCTGCCGCAGACTGGGCACGTCGGCACCAAAATAATCCCAACGGCGCTGCCGTTCTTAAGTTCACGGTTTGCCAGCGATAAATGCCTCGTCGTTCCACTAGTTGGTGATAAACCCAGCGATAACTACTCTGAGGCGCAAGGCTTTCGATCGCTACCGTCACGGGCGGATTAAAGACAAACGGCAGCAGATCTTGTACTTGAATAAGTGCTTTTGGACGGGCTGTCCGGTTTTCCACTACCAATTCAACGCGCAGTTGATCCCCAACCGTCACTGGCTCGATTGAGCAGCGCTGGACTCGGATACCGCGCAACGTGCGTCCGGGTAAAACGGCTGCGATCGCTAAGAGTGCAAAGCTGATCCCACTCATGACGTACAGCCAGCCCGACAGCGTATTCGTCGCCGATAAAAAGAAAAAGATAGACAGTCCACTTAAGAGCCAGCCACTATAGGCAGGTGCGACCCAGTGGCTTTCTAACCAATCAGCCAGTCGTTTTGCAGTACCCATTCAGCTTGTAATACTAGGCTTACTCAAGATCCAGGCAGGCTCAAGGCAATTAAACGCTAAATAGATTAAAAATAATTGAGGAGTCTTCACCTTGAGTTTTGCCATCGTTATGCTCAAGCTTAACCACAAAGCTTAGCTACCGCGTTAGAAAAAAGCGGTTCACTGAAAGGTTACTCGATACAATAAATGGAGATTAATTTGTCGTGTCAGCAAATTTGCAGCGTTTGCAAATTGCAGATAGCATCAAAAGACTGCTAGTAAGCTCAGATTAGTTTTAACGCGCCCCCCGTCGGTTGAACTAGATGATGCTAATGATGGCTTTGTAAAACGAAAGACCTACTAGAGAAACACCAATGCCCGCGTCACCCGCCCCTCGTCCTCAAGACCCAACCAACATACCACCACCACCGCCCACCCCAATGGCAGTGCAGGGACGATCACCGTCGAGTAGCACGATCGAACAAATGGTGCGGGATGCTCATGCCAGGCAGTCCTCCGACATCCACATTCGCATCGGCGAAATACCAAGATTTCGGATTCGGGGACAAATGGTGCAGCCACGGGATCAGCCCAGGGTTACGCCTGAACTGTTTCAGCAGTACCTAGCAGAAATTTTGTCGCCGCAGCAACACCACGAATTTGAGCAGCAAAAAGAGCTGGATACGGCTATTTTCTATCCAGGCTTTTTGCGTTGTCGGGTTAACTGCTTTGAAACGTTAACGGGTGGCGCGATCGTACTGCGACTGATTTCACTGGAGGTGCCGTCGATCGATGGCTTGGGGCTTCCAGAGGTGCTCAAGCATTTAGGAAGCAACCCACAAGGCTTAATTCTGATTACAGGACCGACCGGATCGGGAAAATCGACGACTTTAGCAGCAATGCTACGACACGTAAATGAGACCATGACTCGCCACGTTGTAACGATTGAAGACCCGATTGAGTATGTCCATGCATCACAGAAGTGTCTGATCAGCCAGCGAGAAGTCGGGCTACATACCCACGAGTTTCATCAGGCATTACGTGCCGTACTGCGGGAAGACCCGGACATCATTCTGATTGGGGAAATGCGCGATCGTACGACGGTAGATACTGCCTTAAAAGCCGCTCAAACGGGTCACTTAGTACTGGGAACACTGCACACCCGGAGTGCAATCAACACCCTGAATCGCCTGCTCAACATTTACAACCCAGACGAACAGCCAGCGATGCGGGTACAAATTACTGAATCGCTCGTCGCAATCGTAGCGCAGCAGTTGATACCGACCACAGATGGACGACGCACGGCTGTCCACGAAATCCTCATCAATACCCCGGCCATGCAAGATTACTTGCTCAAAGGGCAGGAAACTGAAGCTTTCCAACTAATGGAAACCGACACAAATCAGGGAATGCAGGTTATGAACCAGGCGCTTTGCGACCTGGTATTGTTAGGCAAAATTAGCCCTGATGATGCAGTGATAGCCTCTCCTGATGCAGGCGACCTACGGCGTCGTGTACGTAACGAAGGCTTCGATCCAGCGCGATCGTCCAACCGTGAATTTAATCACGCGTAAGGGAAAGAAAGTATAAGAGATGAAGTATAAAGGCTAAAAGATTGCTTGTATGGTTCATCCTTTAGCCTTTATACTTTCTTACTTTCTGCCTGCCATCTTTTTCGCCTTGTCCACCTTCCGCAAGCGGATTGACTGAGGCGTAATCTCAAGCAGTTCGTCAGCACCGATGTACTCTAACGCGCGTTCCAGACTCATATCCACCGGAGCTTGCAACTGAACCAGCTCTTCACCACCAGAGGCGCGATGGTTTGTGAGCTGCTTGCTCTTGCAAATGTTCAGCTCTAAATCCTGGTTGCGGTTGTGTTCGCCCACAATCATGCCTTTGTAAACGCGAGTACCAGGGGTGATAAAGAAAACACCTCGATCTTCGGCATTCTGCATCGCATAGTAAGTAGCAACCCCTTCCTCGAAGGAAATGAGCACACCGTTACGGCGCATTTCGATCTCGCCACTAATGGCACGATACTCCAGGAAGCTATGGTTCATGATGCCAGCACCGCGAGTCAGGCGCATAAACTCACCCCGAAAGCCAATTAGCCCACGTGCGGGAACGACGAATTCTAACTGCGTCCGATTGGCAACGCCAACCTGCATATCTTGCATTTCGCCCTTGCGTTGACCGAGCCGTTCAATACAGCTACCCACCGCTTCTTCGGGCACATCCAAAACCAGCGTTTCAAACGGTTCACGGGGTTGACCGTTGACTTCGCGGTAGATCACTTGTGGCTGCGACACCTGAAACTCGTAGCCTTCCCGCCGCATGGTTTCGATCAAAATGCCCAGGTGAAGTTCACCCCGCCCAGACACCAGAAACTTATCGGGCGAGTCGGTTTCTTCCACACGCAGTGCCACGTTGGTTTCGAGTTCGCGGAAGAGTCGATCGCGCACTTGACGAGACGTAACCAGCTTGCCTTCTTGCCCTGCGAATGGCGAGTCGTTCACCTGGAAGGTCATCTGCAAGGTGGGTTCATCGACCTTGATCAACGGTAGCGCCTGGGGATCGTTGGGATCAGTAATCGTTTCGCCAATGTTCGCATTGGCAAACCCTGCCACTGCCACCAGATTGCCTGCGGAAGCAGATTCAATGTCAATGCGCTTCAACCCTTCAAAGCCCATAAGCTTAGACACTTTGGTTTTAACGATCGCACCGCTTTCTGTGACTAGCGCCGCTTGTTGACCTGCCCGAATGGTACCGTTATGGATTTTGCCAATAATGATGCGACCAAGGTAGTCGGAATAGTCCAGCGTTGTCACCTGCAATTGCAGAGGCTTCTCCGGATCGCCCACAGGTGGTGGTACATGGCGCAAGAAAGCATCAAACAGCGGCTTCATATCCACAGACTCATCTTCTAGCGTGTTTTTGGCAAAGCCAGCTAGGCCAGACGCAAACAGGTAAGGAAATTCGCACTGATCGTCGTCAGCACCGAGTTCAAGGAATAGATCCAGTACTTTATCAACCGCAGTATGGGGATTGGCTCGTTCGCGATCGATCTTATTGACCAGCACGATCGGGCGCAGTCCCTTTTCCAACGCTTTTTTTAGCACAAAGCGAGTCTGGGGCATCGGACCTTCGTTTGCATCTACAATCAGCAAACAGCCATCAACCATGCCTAGCACCCGCTCTACTTCGCCACCGAAATCGGCGTGCCCGGGCGTATCGACAATATTGATCAGCGTATCTTTGTAGCGAACGGCTGTATTTTTCGACAGGATAGTGATGCCCCGCTCCCGCTCCAGGTCGTTAGAATCCATTACGCAGTCCGGAACCTCTTCTCCTTCACGGAAGGTACCTGCCTGCTTGAGCAGTGCATCTACAAGGGTGGTTTTGCCGTGGTCCACGTGAGCAATAATCGCAACGTTGCGAATAGGAAGAGTCATAACGGGTTCCGGTGAGATTGGGATGGGAAAGGGGAGTGGAGAAAAGACTCCGAATGAGCCGTAAAAGCGGGACTAGAAAGCTTTGACGGTCTACAGTAAACCTGGTAACTGCCTATAGTTCGGCAAAAAGCATCGATTGCCTAAAATTGTGAACGATCGATTCTTTAGAAAGGTTTCCCAGAAAACCACTGTAAGTTCTGGTAAAGAAGCCTTAACAATTCTATCTTAGCTGGTAGCAAGACAAAGAAGTTTAAGAAAGCGGTTTTGAGACACCATCTTTAAAGAGAATCTGGGTCAATGCCCTGCGATCGCACATACTCTGCCAGTTTTTCGGCTCGTTGGTGTTCTTGTTCTGCCCGTTGGTGTTCTTGTTCTGCCCGTTGATGTTCTTGTTCGGCTCGTTGCCGTTCCTGTTCAATTTGCTCAACTGCCCACGGTAGCAAGTTTCCTGCTGCATCCCACCAGCGTAGCCAGTAGCCAGTGCGTTCTTCTTTTGTGCCCTGCCACAGACCGAGAAA
>JBBSHC010000279.1:0-5544 GCA_038253425.1 Leptolyngbyales cyanobacterium
CAGCCGCTAATCTACGTCTACAAAGGACCACAGCCCAATCCGGTCGCGCAAGCCTTTCTGGGCTATGCCACTGCCCCCGTCAGCCGATCGACCATCGAAGCAGCACGCAAAGAGGAGGCAAAAACGACGGCGATCGGTCTAGAAACTGCATCACCAAACCCGCAAGCGACAGCCACCCCTCCAACAAACACCGCAGTACCTACCCCTGCACCCGAAACCACAGCCTCACCTGCCACCAGTAGCAGCAATCCGGGTGAGATACCCGTGGATAAGACCGTTCCTCCATGGGCATGGTGGTTAGGCATGCCGCTTTTGGGAGGCTTGTTCTGGTGGTTGTTTAGCACCAATCGATCGAAGCCAGAAGCAGCGTTCGAGGGCATACCCGAACCGACAGATGACGCTGATCCGCCAACTGATGCAGACGTGCCAGCAGAGCAGACGCTACCTACGGAGATAAATGCAGCGTTGATTGAACCAGTGGCACCGCTCCTTGAAGTGATTCAGCCCTTGAGCAATAGTCACCTGACCTTAGTGCCCCGTGACTGTAAGGATGTCGATGCCTCCTGGGAGGTTGCCGATGATGTAACGGCAGCGTTGCAGCAACAGGGTGCACGCAAGCTGGTATTGCGGCTTTATGACGTGACCGACATTGATTTAACGCAGCATCCACCGCTCAGCCTTCAAGAATTTGAGTGTGATGCCTCGGTCTCCATGCGGCAGCTTCCCATTCGCACCGACGATCGCGACTACCTCGCAGAGCTAGGCTATGTCGCTGAGGATGGTCGCTGGCTCTCGATCGTACGTTCTGAGCCTGTAAGAGTGCCTGCCTGTTCACCATCCAGCACCCCAGTTGATGTAGGAGAGGCTACGATCGCAGATGAGCCACTGCCTCCTTCAAGCAGCGAAAGCCCTTCAACCAGTGAGCGCCAAAAGGATGAATCAAACGTCACTCAATTTGCCGATGAGGTAAAAACAGCGGGTGCCCCTCTTGCAGATCAGCCGCTGGCAAGTAGACCGTTAGCAGAAGAGTCCGTTGTCCAACCTTTTGCTAACCAGACAGCAACAGACAGAGCAGCCGATCGCCCACCCATCGATCACACACCAATTGTCACAACACCAGAAGCCAATCAAAGCCTTATCACACTGGTGCCCCGCAGTCCTCAAGCCGCCTACGTACAATGGCAAGTGTCTCAAATTCAGAAAGAGACGTTGAGGCATCAAGGGGGACAACAGCTACGGCTACGCGTATATGAAGCCACTGCTCTGAACCTGACCGAGACACCTGCTAACGTCCAGCAGTTTGACTGCACTGATTGGGAGCAGGAACAGCTTGTGCCCATCCCCGTAAGCAATCTTGACTACATCGCTGAACTTGGCTACGCCACTGCTGATGGGCGTTGGCTCAGCCTTGCGCGATCGCAGCAAACTCGCGTTCCTGGGGCTTAAAGCGATGCAGAAAGATGTAAAAGGGGGTCAGCAAAAGCAGTCGGCTAATTGCTCACGCCCTGCTCTATAGCAGCATGTTCGACCTTCGGTTTCGGTCGTCGCGGTAGCAGTTGCAGCGTGCGGCAAGCAATGCCAGTAAGGATGGGTAGTGTTTGCGGCTGTAGCAATTGTCGATCGTACACGCTCATGCGATCGACATTTTCCGAGAGGCAGGTTTCCAGAAATTTTTCGAGCGTCAAGCCCATCGTGATCGAGCTGGCCCCGGTCGCAGTGAAGCCCTTTTTGTTAGCGTTCGGTTTGCTTTTGGTGGCACCCTTCAAGTTATCCAATCGCCGCAGTAAAGCGCCTGCATATTGATAGAGCGACGCTAGCTCCCGGAAAGCACCGCGTCCTTCAGTGATGCGCTTATAGGCAATCCAGTTAACAAAAAACACCATGTGGCGGGCTTCTTCGTGCAAGATGGGGTCAAAAATGGTGAACAAAGAATCAGGAACCACGCCACTTTGACGCGCCATACCAAACAGCCCGAAGGCAAAGAAGGAATCAAAACATTCCCCATAGCCAAATTTGATAAAGGCAGGCTCTAAGTCGATGGGCAGGGCTTTTTCGGGTCGATCGGGGACTGCAATACCGTAGCGTTGGATGAGGTGTTCGATGACACGACCATGACGGGCTTCTTCTCGCGCTTGAAGGGCGATCGCAGCTCGAATCATGGGGTCTGCCACCGTTTGAGCGTAGGCATCGAGCATCACGCCTGCATTGCGCTCGGTGTAGAGGGCTTCATCCCAAAAGGGAATCGCGCGCAACCGCTCTAGCACAGTGCGATCGAGGTCGGGCCAGGGCAATTGCTCCGGCTCATACACACGATGGCTAACCATGAAACTCTCGCAGAATAGCGCCTTGTGGGCTTCAGAACCAATTTTCATTGCACACTCCAACAATGGGAAGAAACGTCAGGGGTCTGAGGGCTATTAACCAGTGGTCGATCAACGGTCGAATGCGCTGCTCACAAGTCGGCTTCAAGTCAATAGCCGGATACCTGGCGACCGGCTCAGTGCCAACAAAGGTAACGAATCGATTGACCCTAAATTTAGTATTACTCAGGCAGCAACAGACGGATGGGCATGAGGCAACCCGCTGCGTCAGCAACCAGGAAAGGCAACAGTCCGAAGCCTAAAACGGTAGGATGACTAGAGGATGACAGCATCCGATCACAAATGGTAAGCATCTGGCTTACAGGCAGCGATCAACAAGGGAATCGACCCTTTATCTTGTAGCCGATCGCCTCTTTGATCACAATCTACCGTGGCTATTTCTGCAATGTCTCTGCGAGAGCGTTTCAACATTTCTAGGCTGGCGATCGCATACCCCTGGTTAACGCTAGGGTTTTGGATTGCGGTGTCGGTAGCGGGTTTGTTAGCCTTCAGCTCACTCAAATATGCCTTGTTTCCCGACATTACCTTTCCTGTCGTGGTAGTCAACGCCTCAGCCAGCCTAGCGACGGCTCAAGACACCGAAGCAAAGCTGACTCAACCCTTAGAGCAAGCCTTACAAACACTCGACAAGCAGGGCTTAAACAGTATTCGGTCTTCTACCTATCCTGGACGCACGATCGTCAGCCTGTCGTTTGATGTGGGGACGAGTTTAGAAAAATCGGTCACTCGCGTAGACACAACGCTGAAACAACTCAAGCTACCCAATGGCGCAACCTACAAGGTGACACCCGTTAACTTAAACGAGTCAGCCGTTGCCAGCTATGCCATTGAAAGCACAAAGCAAACCCTGGCGCAGTTGACCGATCAAGCCCAAACTAAGATTTTGCCCGCGATCGCCCGTGTGCCCGGTGTCCTCAAAGTTAATCTGCTTGGGGTTCCTGCTGGGGCGACGGTAAAGCCAACGACCCCACCCAAAGGGGGGGCAGAGCCAGTAGTTTTGGATGCTGGCACATCAGCAGTACGGTTTAGTGGACAAGATGCGCTGGCTTTTGAGGTGATCAAACGCAGTGATGCCAATACTTTAGATGTCGTCAAAGCGGTGGATCAAGCCGTGGCGCAAGTGCGATCGCAGCTTCCAGAGGTGCAGTTGAACCTGGCAGCAACCCAAGCTGACTACATTCAGGAAGCCACTAATTCGACCGTTGATGCACTGGCGCTGGCGATCGCCCTTTCGGTGCTGGTCATTTTTCCCTTTCTGTGGAACTGGAAAGCAACCCTCATTTCGGCGCTGGCAATCCCTACGTCCCTCTTCGGCACGTTCATTGTCATGGCGATTTTCGGTTTCAACCTGGAGACCATTACGCTGCTGGCGCTGGCGCTCGTAGTGGGGATCATTGTCGATGACGCGATCGTGGACGTGGAGAACATCGCTCGGCACCTAGACGAGGGCGGTAAATCACCCCGGCAAGCCGCGATCGAGGCAACCGACGAAATTGGTCTAACGGTAACAGCAGCAACACTCACGATCGCGGCAGTCTTTCTGCCCGTTGGCTTAATGCAAGGCGTGGTTGGGCAGTTTTTTCGACCGTTTGGTATCACGGTTTCAGCGGCGGTCTTGATTTCTCTTTTAGTCGCCCGGACGCTCTCCCCTTTGCTGGCGGTCTACTGGCTGCGACCCCGACGCCATGCTGACACCACCGAAAACTGGTCGGGCTTTGTGCAGCGCTACTTTACGCTGTTGCAGTGGGCATTAAGGCACCGGGGCATTGTTGTCGGCATTGCCCTACTCAGCTTTGTCGCTGGCATCGCCTTGATTCCGTTCATCCCCAAAGGTTTCATTCCCAAGCTCGATCGCGGTGAATTCAACATCACTTACACAGCACCCTTACCTGCGGCTTTGACTCAGGCAGCGATCGCGCAAGCAACGCAAGACAGTAGTAATCCAGCGAATAGTAATCCAGCCGCACAAGCTGCACTCCTGGCGAACCCCCTCACTGACTCATTGGTTACGGCTAAAAAACTGGAAGCTTTTGTGCTCAAATCGCCCCAAGTGGAAAGTGTGTTTACTACAGTGGGAACGCAGCAACAGCCCAATAAAGGACGGCTCTATGTCAAGCTGCGAAAGGATCGCACTGTACATACTGCTGCACTTCAGGATCAGTTTCGGCAGCAGTTGCCCGTCATTCCGAAGGTAGCAACAAGTATTGAAGACATTCAGTTTGTCGATACAGGTGGTGAAAAACCCGTGCAGATAGGGCTAATTGGCGATGATCCATTGGTCTTAAGCCAAACAGCCAAGACAATCAAGCAGCGGCTCGAAAAGTTACCTGGCTTTGCTGATATCACCACGACAGGCGATGCCAACACAACAGGCAATATTGTTGAGATTGAGCGCCACAATGAACGCCGTGTTGCCTATGTCAGCGCCAATCTAGGGAAGGAGATTGCCCTTGGTGATGCGACCGATCGAGCGGTGGCGATCGCTAAAGAAGTCAAACCACCCTCCATTACGCTCGACTTAGGTGGCGACTCTGCCCGTTTAGGCGAGATTTTCAGTAGCTTTGGCGTCACGTTAGGTCTTGCCTTGATTTGCATTTTGCTGGTGCTGCTCTTGCTGTTCCGCAGTTGGACTGATCCCCTGGTTGTCGGGTTCTCTCTGCCGCTGTCGATCGTGGGCGCACTGTTAGCATCTCTTTTCACCCGCAGCGATTTCGGTATGATCTCCGTCATTGGCATCATTTTTTTGCTGGGCTTGGCAAACAAAAACGCCATTCTACTGGTGGACTATATCAACCAGCTTCGTCGGGGTGGACTCTCTCGTACCGATGCCATCCTCAAAGCTGCACCCGTTCGTTTGCGTCCCATTTTGATGACCACGGCTGCAACCATCCTGGGCATGATGCCGATCGCGCTTGGTCTAGGAGCGGGAGCCGAACTACGCGCACCAATGGCGATCGCTATCATCGGCGGACTCATCACCTCCACACTACTGAGCCTGATCGTAGTTCCAGTCGTTTATGCACTACTGGACGATTTACGTCTTCGCTTTAGCGGTAAAAAAGCTACATAAAACTATCCTTAATTAACAGGTTGAAAATGTTGAAGACACTACGAGCGACCGTCCGCTACGGAAAAATTGAACTATTAGAGCAAGCAGAGCTTC
>JBBSHC010000280.1:0-5516 GCA_038253425.1 Leptolyngbyales cyanobacterium
CTTTTAAGCTCAGCCATAAGGGGCACTCAAGAAAAACTTTTGACTACGTTTGGCGTTTCGGCTGAACTCAACGTCGAAGTGCTGAGCACTCTTAACTTTTGCCTTTTACCTTTTACCTTCTTTCCAACGCCTCACTCTACCCTTTCATAACTGACCGCTGACTACTGACTACTGACCGCTACAATCCACGATCGCCTTTCTCTACAGCCGCTTATGACTGCATCCATTCCTGCAAAACGTCCATCGAAGTCATTGCCGAGTCAAGCGATCGCGGCAAAAGCGTTTCACTGGATTAACATCATTAGCCTCATGTTGATGATTGCCAGCGGCTTGCGAATCTACAACGCGAACCCTGTCTTTGGTGGTCGTGAGGGGTGGCACTTTCCCCGCCTGGTGTTGCTGGGCAATGGGCTGGCAGAAGGACGCGACTGGCATTTTGCCATGATGTGGCTCTATGCAGTGAACTTGCTCTGGTACGGGCTTTACGTTTTTGTGACGCGCCGTTGGCAGCATCGGTTTGCCAGCAGCAACGACCTCAAAGCCGTGCAAGTGAGCCAAAACCCCAAGCGCAAAACCTACGCGTGGCATCGCTTAATTTACACCGCGATCGTGCCTATCTTGCTATTGGCGATCGTCAGTGGTCTTGCCATGTATAAGCCCACGCAACTGCACTGGTTAGCAAACCTGTTTGGCAACTGGCAAACCCTGCGTACGGTGCATTTCATCACCGTGCCTACTGTCATTCTCTTTACCCTGGTGCATTCTCTGCTGGCGCTTAAAGTTGGCAGCATCCGCCTAATTAAGTCGATGTTTCTTTAGTCTCTACACAAAGTTCTCTATTCTCTTTGCACTGCCATGAGCCTCATTCTTCCCAGACAACCTCTATCGCGCCGCCGCTTGCTGCAATGGTCTGGACTTGCCGGAACAGGGTTGCTCTTAAATGGCTGTGCGTCCTCATTTTTGGCAGAGCAGGTGGGGCAATTCTCAGAGCCGCTGAACCAGAGCGTCGAAAGCCTCATGCTGTCCCAAAAGCCTGTGCCAGAATTTCCGACTAGTGCGATCGATGATGACCAAAAGCTGCTCATCAACACGTTTGACTTAACACCCGCGATCGACCCGGCACAATTTCGCGTGGCGATCGATGGCAATGTGAACCATCCCATGCAGTTGAGCCTGACGGATCTTCAAAAACTACCGCTGACCTCAATGGTGATCCGTCATGTTTGTGTCGAAGGGTGGGCAGCGATCGTTCAATGGGGCGGTGTGCGTCTGCGGGATCTCGTTGCCCTGGTACAGCCCAAAGCAGGTGTGCGGTATGTCTACTTCAAATCAGCCGATGGCTACTATGAAAGCTGGGATTTAGCGTCGGCAATGCATCCGCAAACCCTCATGGTTTATCAGAGAAACGGCAAACCGCTAGAGCCTGATAATGGAGCACCGTTACGGTTGGCGTCTCCCGTTAAATTGGGCTACAAGCAAAGTAAATGGGTCACTCAAATCACGTTTCTCAATGACTTGATGCCCATGAAAGGCTATTGGGAAGACCAGGGCTATGAATGGTTTGGCGGCTTGTAATCGCTGCAAGCACTAAAAGACTCTTCCAATCTACGTTGGTGAAGTATAGCTGCCGCCACAGAGCTTAGGACATTGGGATCAAAGGGTGTGTGGGGGCAATGCCCCTAGCCAGGGGTTTCACCCCTGCACCCCGTCCTCATCAGATATGGCTATGGCTATAGCATTGCCATGCGACGGACAAGTGCCTACCGCAGCTCAAAGGTTTTGAGAGCTTTTCAGTTAATCCAGCCACCCTGATCTAAAGGTCTCCACCCAACACGGACTTTACTTTAAGCGACCCGATCGCAGGATGCTGACGATCAGCCAGAGACCGAGAAAACTGGCAGAGAAGAAAAGCCCACTGCTGACCCAAAATAAACGTCCGGTGCGATCGTTGGCGAGAATGGTGGCTGCACCGATGATCAATGCCCCCACGACAATGCTGAACGAAAGGCGATTGGCTGAATCATCCATACTGCGACGCAGCGGGTCTAAATCGCGCAGGGTGAGATTCCACTGGAGGGTTTCGGAGGTAAAGCGTTCGAGCAGTAGTTCGAGTTGGCGGGGTGATTGGAGAGAAAGCGCTTTTAAGTCGAGTGCAGTCCGCAAGAGTGCCTGAAGTGGTGCTTCGCCAACCAGTTGGCGGCGAAACAGGTCGGTCATGAGCGGTTTAATCTGGTCGGATAAGTTAAATTCTGGATCAAGCTTGCGGGCAAGGCTTTCCAAATTTGCCAGGGTTTTGGCGTAAAGCCCCATGTTGCCCGGTACGCGCAAATAGTTTGCCCGTGCGCGCTGGAGAATTTCGTAGAACAACTGACTAAAGTTGACCTGCGCCAAGTTGAGGTTGTAATAGCGCCGCAGCAGGCGATCGAAGTCGCTTTCGAGTTGTGCCAGGTTGACGGGCTTCACAGCATCTGCTAACTGGAGCGTGAGTTGGGTGCAGCGTTGGGCATCCATGTTGACGATCGCCAGCAGCATCTCGGTAAGTACCTGCTGCGTGCGTGGATCCAAGCGACCTACCATGCCGCAGTCGAGCAGCGCCACACGACCATCGCTCAAATAGAACAGGTTGCCAGGGTGCGGATCGGCATGAAAAAAGCCATCAATATAAATTTGTTGAAAGAACGCATTCACCAGTAAGCTGACGATCGCCCGTTTTTCAGCGATCGCATCACCATCAAAGCCTGTTCCAGAAAAGTTCGCCAGCAGCAAAGGCACCCCATCCAGCCACTCCATCACCAGGAGTTTCTCAGTGGTCAAGTCCCAAAAAATTTCGGGCACAACCAGACGTTTCGGGTCAAACCAACGACTGCTAGATAGGTTGCTGCGGAGTTGATCGGTGTGAGTGGCTTCGAGCATAAAGTCCAATTCGCCCAAGAGCGCCGTGGCAAATTCTTCTGCCAGTGCTTTGAGGTCGTAGTACTTGCCGAAGTTGGTGCGCGAAACCAAATCTGCTAACGTACGGAGCAGCGCAATATCTTGATCAACAATGACTTCAATACCGGGACGCTGAATTTTAAGCGCCACTTCTCGCCCATCTGCCAGGGTTGCTTTATGGGTTTGCGCGATCGATCCCGCCGCGACAGGTTGAGGATTCAACGTAATGAACGTTTCTTCTAGCGGTCGCCGGAGCTGTTGCCGGATCACCGTTTCTACTTCTTGCCATGCCACAGCAGGCACTTCTGCTTGAAGCGCTGTTAATTCTGTGATGTACTCAGGCGGCAACAGATCCGGGCGGGTACTCAGCAACTGTCCGAGCTTGACATACACCGGACCGAGTTCGACGAGAATGTTGCGGAGAACGGCAGGGGGCGGCAGTTGTGGTTCTTCAGCTTTGGTACCAGTGAGCAATCGCCGCATGTAGCCCCACCCGTTGCGGAGGACAACTTCAGCAATTTCACGCTGGCGGACGCTGGCTTGGGCAAGACGGGAGAACATGCAGTTGTTGGTTGTTGGTTGTTGGTTGTTAGCTGACAGGCGATGTAATGACTCTATCAACTAACCACTAAAACCTAACAACTAAAGCAAGTCTTTGAACTGTGGATCGGCTTGAATTTCTTTTAATACCTGCTTGATTTCCTGAGTGCGGTCTTTTTTGACGATGAGAGTAACCTTTCCATCTCGCACAATAACGGTGTCTTCGAGACCAATAGTGACAATCAAATCTTCTTCGTCGGTGGCGTAGAAGAGTGCGCCGTGGGTATCTAAACCAACGTGTCGAGCGAGTTCAACGTTAGGGTTGTCGCTTTTGAGCAGACGTTCGATCGCGTTCCAGTCGCCCAGGTCATCCCACCCAAAGGCAACGGGCAGCACATACGCCTGCTGCGTTTTTTCCATCAGGGCGTAATCGATGCTCTTTTTGGGTAGGGTTGGGTAAGCAGCCACGCCTTGTTCTTCGAGGGGACCCATAATTTCAGGCGCATAAACCAGCAGTTCATCCAGCGCAACGCCTGCACGAAATACGAACATGCCGCTGTTCCAGCTAAAAGTGCCAGTGGCTAGAAATTGTTCAGCCGTTTCCCGATCGGGTTTTTCGGTGAAACGAGTGACGCGGTAGGCGGGAAAGCCTGGCTGGCTAGCCGTTGCTCCATAGCAGCCGCTTGCTTCCCCCTGCTGAATGTACCCGTACCCCGTGGAAGCAAACGTGGGTGCAATGCCCAGCGTGACGATCGCAGCTTCTTTGGTTGCCAATTCAGTAGCGGCACTGAGGGTGGCTTTAAACGTCGCTTCATCCGCGATCCAATGGTCAGCGGGGAAGAAGCCCAGTACTGTTTCTCTGCCGTAACGCTCAGCAATTTTCAGAGTACTCCAGGTGACAGCGGGAGCCGTATCCCGTCCTTCTGGCTCAATGAGTAGATTCTCCTCTGGTAGCTCAGGCAGTTGCTCCCGCACGCCATCGGCGAGATGGGATGCCGTGACCACCCAAACCGCTTGCCAACCCCCTGCGATCGCCAGTAACCGTTCTGCTGTTGCCTGGAGCAGGCTCTTACCGCTACCATCCAGACTCAAAAATTGCTTCGGGCGATTTTTGCGGCTCAGGGGCCAAAAACGCTCACCCTTTCCACCCGCAAGAATGACGGGCACCAGAGATTGATTAGTCATCGTTGGCGTCGGCTCCATTGAATTGGGCTGAAGTGATCAGAGGGGGGATTGAACAAATGTAGGCAGCATTCATCGCTGAGTGCAAGGCTGAATGCTCTCACTCACCGTAGCCTACGGCAGCAATGAATACAGCAGAATGCAGCAGTCAAGAGTCGTTCTTAAACGCCCCTGAGGGCTATGAAGTCAAGACTGGCAAAGGTTAGAGCAATGACTTTTAGACTTTCAGACTGAGACGTGGACTGCATTTGGCTGCAAACGTGTAGGCAAACCTGTGGCTTTGCGTCGATTTTAATCAAGGTCTTCCCCATACTGCGACGTTTCCTTTCAGCTTCACCAACTCTTTCAACACTGCTGTGAATTTTTGAGTAGCTGTAAAAAACAACGCCGTTCTCCGGATGCAGCCGACAGACGTGTGCTGTGAGCGTTTGAATTAAACGCTGAAAAAAATACAGCCATACACTAATGTTTTAGCGATCGCCCAGGTAGCAAGTCAGTGAACACCAACCAACAAAAACCTGGTTGCTCAAAGCCACTGTTGAACGTGCGATCGTAACCTTGTTTGCAACCAACTGGACGTGTCGTTGTACTCTAAAAGCGCTTTAGGTGAGGATTTAAGGCGCATGAGGCAATGCGATCAAAATAGATGCCTTTCAGTCTGATTGACGCACGTCCTTCACAACAGTTTATTGAACTTAATACTGTCAGGGGATGGCTTTTTCATAGAATTATGTAGCCAATCTTACTAACAACCGAGCATGGATGATTCTGATGCAGCTTACTCAAAGCGGACTCAAGCGCTGACTACTCTGGCGAGTGAGCGTTGGCGCGTCTCTCTAGGGCTAACTGTTGCCATGATGGTC
>JBBSHC010000281.1:0-5509 GCA_038253425.1 Leptolyngbyales cyanobacterium
CTATTTTCATGAGCAAGATCCAGCCAAGATTGCTGAGGAAGTTTCGGAGTACATCATTACAGGCGGCTACCCAGAGACTGACCCACGGTATCACCATATCCAGACAGCGGGCATCCATGAGCAGTTTGTCAAACTGTTAAAGGGTCTGGCAGAAGAGTTGAAGAAAACAGGAGGTCCAGAACTACCTGCATCTTGGATTTCGGGCTTCTATGGCTCCGGGAAATCAAGCTTTGCCAAATTGTTAGGACTAGCCCTCAATGGGCTGAGCCTTCCAAATGGCAATACTTTGGCTGATACGTTACTGGCACGAGATGAGTCGCCCAAAGCCCAGGAGTTTCGAGATGCCTGGGAACGGGTGAGAAGTCAGGTTGACCCGATCGCCGTTGTCTTTGATGTCGGTGCGGTTGCCCGTGACGACGAACAGATTCATTTAGCTGTGAAGCGGGAAGTTCAGAGACGTTTGGGGTATTGCAGTCTCAGTCATCATGTGGCGGACCATGAACTCAAGCTGGAATTAGACGGGAAGTGGGAAGCGTTTTTAACCTGTGCTGAGGCAACGCTGGGAGATACCTGGGAAATTGCCAGGACTTCTTCGGTGGCTGATGAAGACTTCTCTCTGGTTTTACATGAGTTGAATCCAGAACTCTATACCGATCCCCTCAGCTGGTATGAAAGTCGGGCAGGCTCTCAAACGGGAATTGGAACCTCTGTAGAAGAGACGACGAAGGCGATCGCCGATATGCTCAGGCTACGCGCACTAGATAAAACGCTGTTCATCGTCGTGGATGAAGTCAGCCAATATATTTACCAGCACACAGAGCGGATGCTGAGGCTCCAGTCCTTTGTTTCGGCACTGGGGCAACGGCTCAAGGGGAAGGTCTGGTTGCTGGCGACCGGACAACAGAAGTTAGAAGACAGTGACGACGAAAGTAATATTGGCAAACTGAAAGACCGCTTTCCGCCAAAACTGCGGGTGCATCTTGCCCCAACCAATATTCGAGATGTTGTACACAAGCGGTTGTTAAAAAAAGCACCTGCGAAAGAGGCAGCACTACGAACCAAATTCCAGGAACACCGCAACGAACTCAAACTTTACGGCTACAAGTGTGATTCGATCACAGAACAGGATTTTTTAGAGGTCTATCCGCTGCTGCCGGGGTATGTTGACCTGTTAATGCAAATTACGTCTAACCTACGCACCCGCTCGACTCGTGCGAAAGGAGATGACCATGCGATTCGGGGGCTGTTGCAATTACTGGGTGAACTGTTTCGGGAGCAACGGCTGGGTGAAAAAGAGTTGGGGGCGTTGATCACCCTGGAGAATATTTACGAAGCCCAACAATCTGCCCTGGATAACGATGTTCAAAATACACTGGCACGAATCTTTAACCATGAAGACGTGATCAATGACCCAGCCACGATTCGGGTTGCCAAGGCAGTGGCATTGCTGGAGTTAATTCAAGAGCAAGAGCCAACGAAACCCACACTGGTCAGCCAATGTCTTTACGATCGCCTCGATCGAGGCAACCAGGAACCCGCTATCACCCAGGCATTGGAAAAACTACGAGAACTCAACTTGCTGTCCTACTCGGAGAAGGCGGGCTACAAGATCCAGAGTTCGGCTGGGCAGGAATGGGCGCGGGAGCGGGATAGTTACAGCGTCATTCCACATGATATGAGTGGCATGGTGGCTGAGAAGCTGAAAGTGCTCCTGGGTTCGGCTGAAAACCCTCGGCACAAGGGAAATAAATTTCGGTGGGCAGCCTATTACGGCGATGGACGACAGCGCCAAAATGAACGCTTGCAGGTGCCGAACGAACTGGCAGTGGTGACGGTCGATTTTCGTTACCTCCGCAATCAGGATGAACGCCATTCAACGACCTGGATTCAGGAGAGTGCCAGTAACAACCTGCGCGATCGCCTGGTCTGGGTAAGCGGCAGGTTAGACGACCTGGAAAACCAGATCCGAGATCTGGCGCGTTCGAGCCACATGGTGAACAAGTATCAGTCTCGCCTCCAGTCTCTTTCACGAGACAAACAACGGCTGCTGTTTGATGAGCAGAGTCGCTGTGAGACGCTGGACGGACGGGTGAAGGAAGCCGTTGCCAAAGCCTTTATGAATGGTGAACTCTATTTCAGGGGACGGCAGATTGACAAACAAGCCTTTGGCACAGGGTTTCTTTCGCTCTTAGAACGGGTCGGCGAGAGTATTTTGCCGGATCTCTACAGCCGTTACGTTGAAATTGCCATCATCCCATCCGAATTGGTGCAACTGCTGGAACCCAATTTATCTGGACCCTCCTCTAAGTTTATGCAGGAGGGTCTGGGCATTTTAGACCTGGATGCTGGGAAATATGTGCCAACCTGCCGGGGAGAAGTCCCGACACGCATTGAAGAGTATGTGATTGCGTCTAACGGGATTTCTGGTAGCTCCCTCCTGAGTGATTTTGGTGGACCGCCCTATGGCTATCCTGCTGATGTGGTGAAGGCTTGTCTGGCAGGGCTTTTGCGAGCCGCAAAGCTTCGCATTCGTCCAGAGTCAGGCACGGCAATGATTACGTCTGTTCGTGATCCGGGTGCCCGCGATATGTTTACAAAGGATCGGGATTTGAAACGGGCAGACATTTTGCCCCCTAGCGATAGCGGCATTACTGCCCGCGATCGCGTCGCTATCATTAAATTCTTCAAAGAAGCCCTCAACATCAGTCTTGACAACGAAAATGATGTCCTCGTGGATGCGGTGTTCACCAATTTTAGGGTTCAAGCCAGCCGCTTGAGGGATCTGGAGCAACGATACAGCCGTCTCCCCAACCGTCCTGATCTGCCAGAGAACCTGGATAAATTGGGTAAAGCCCTGGAGAAGTGCCTGAAGTCTCGCCAGGTCGAGCCGACGTTACAGGAAGTCAAACGCAATCTAGATGTGTTGCGTGACGGCGTTCAGCAATTGGGGATCTTGCTGACAGATTTGGATGATACTGCCGTGGCAGCAGTGCGACGGGCGATCGAGATTCGAGACAATGAGGTTGCCCAACTACGCGAAATTGACCGACTCGCCGAGGTCAGCGAAGCCGTCACAGCGGTAGAGGAGCAACTGACCCTCGATCGCCCCTGGGTTGACATCAAACGTCTGGAACCCCATTTACAGGCACTTCAAACCCACTACAAAGCGGTACGGTTAAGTTTGCTTGAGTCACAAGAGCAGCAGGCGGAAACCATTCGCAGTCAGGTAAAACAGCGCAAGGGGTTCTTTAAGCTGAGTGAAGACAAGGCAGTGGCGGTGCTTTATCCGATTCAGGAAGCCACCTATGATACGACTGCCGATGCGAAGTACCCAGCGCTGCTGAAGCTGAAGGACTCAACGGTATTGCGGTTGAAGACGGCAGCAGAGAAGGCAAATGCGGATCTGGACACGGCGCTGTCTCAAGTTACGGATGAACAGATCATGCCGCTTCCGTTAAATCTAAATGGGCAGGAAGTCCGGACAGTGGAGGAGGTAAGGGCATTGGTGAAACAACTGGAGGATCGGCTGATGGCGCAGTTGGAGGGTAAGACGAATGTTTGTGTACGGCTAGTATATGAGTCGCCCAAAAAGTACGGCGAGCTGTGAAGTGGCGTTGCTGAATGGCTGGATGCCCGGAATTGCCCTCACCCTAGCCCTCTCCCCAGGGAGAGGGAACAAGAAAGAGTTCTGGCTCCCTTCTCCCCTGGGGAGAAGGGTCGGGGATGAGGGCGATTGTAGTTGCTTGATTGCGTCCCGTTTGCTTGACTGATTGTATGTCTTACCTCACGCCCGAAACCAAATCTCAACTGTCTACCGCGATTCGCAGGTTGAGGGAGCGGTTATTGACTGATTTTCATCATGCGGCAGAGAGTACCTATCGTCTGTCGATCAAATCGATCGACAAAGCAGGACTGGCAGAGGAGCAACGGCTGAAGCGGGAACGGTTGGCGCAATGGCTGGATGAGCAAGTACGGGCAGAAACGGGGGGCAAACGGCTCAAGGATGAGCAGCGCGAACAACTGGAGCAACGACATCTCCATACGGCGATTAAACTGGCAGCGGCAACGTTGCTTAACCGTCTGGTGGTGATCAAGCAACTGGAAGCGCAGGGGCTACGACAGATCAAAATTGTGACTGGGGGATGGAACAGTTCGGGCTATCGGGATTTCCGGGAATTTGCCCCTGATCTGTGTCGGCAGGATCAAGAGACGGAAGGATATGGATTGCTGCTAAAACTGCTCTACGATGAACTGGCTCTGGAATTGCCAGGGCTATTTGGCAGGGTGGGGGTGACAGGGCTATTTCCAGTACCGGGAAGTACATTGCGGGCAGTGGTGGAGGCGTTAGACGCACTCGCTCCGGATGTCTGGTTGGATGATACGACGTTGGGATGGGTCTACCAGTATTGGAATGACCCGGAGCGGGAGGCACTGGATGCCAAGCTGAATGCGGGAGGCAAGGTAGAACCTCATGAGATTGCCAGTAAGACGCAGATGTTCACCGAACGCTACATGGTGGAATGGCTGCTGCACAACAGTTTGGGGCAGATGTGGTTGGCGATGTGTCAGAAACAGGGCTGGACAGCCGCAGTTAAGGCAGATGGAACGCTCGATCGTCTGGAGGAACGACGCACACTCTGGCGGGAGAAACGGGAACGAGGAGATGTGGCACTAGACGAGTTGATGCCGATCGCACCGGGCGCAGAGGAACGCTGGAAATATTGGGTGCCGCAACCGTTGCCCTCATCCCCCCAGCCCCCTTCTCCCCAGGGCGAAGGGGGAGCTAAGTCCGGTTCCCCTCTCCAGTTGGGAGAGGGGCTAGGGGTGAGGGCTTCTATCCGCACCATCAAGATCCTTGATCCGGCGTGTGGATCGGGACATTTTCTGGTGATTGCGTTTGGGCTATTGGTAGCGCTGTACCAGGAAGAGGCGCAACACCGGGGCGAAATGTGGAGCGACAAAGAGATTGCCGAGTCGATTTTGGCGCACAACCTGTATGGGATTGATCTTGATGCCCGATCGGTGCAGATTGCAGCAGCGGCACTGTGGTTAAAGGCAAAGTCATTTTGCCGAGAGGCGGAATTACGGGTGGTCAATCTGGTTGCCTCTGACCTGAATTTATCGGCATTACCGGAGGATGACCCGGCGTTGCTGGAGTTGCGGCAGGAGGTGAGAGACGCGACGGGGATTCCAGAGCCGTTGACAAACCAAATTGTGCAGGCATTGCAGGGGGCAGACCAGTGGGGGAGTTTGCTGAAGATTGACCGGGAGGTTGAAAAAGCGATCGCCCAATACGAACGAAGCCTTACTCGATCGGTGCAGGGTGAGTTGAGGTTAGACCCTCATCCCCTAGCCCCTTTTCCCCAGGGAGAGGGAGGACAAGAGAGGGTTGCTTCTTTCCAGGGAGACGGGGAACAGGAAACTCAGAACCCTTCGCCCTCAGGGAGAGGGGCAGGGGGTGAGGGCAGACGGGCAATGCTGCTAGAAAAACTCGAACGGTTTTTAGACC
>JBBSHC010000282.1:0-5490 GCA_038253425.1 Leptolyngbyales cyanobacterium
GGTCAACCAAACGTAGCGCAACGCCACTGCTAAGACCTCTGGTGGTGGCGATCGATCAATCAATGCCTGCACTTGCCCCAAATACGCTGCATTTGGAAAAGCAAGCATTGCCTCCAAACTCTTGCGCTGCAAGCTTGGCGCTAATTTGATCAACAGTGGGGCTAACACTTCACCGACGTTTTTGTGGTCAAGCTGGCTCAGAAGTTCAATGCAAGACCCTTTGTGAGCATCTGTACCGGGTTGATCAAGTGCTTCAATCACTGCCCGTTTGAGTTCGCGCAGATCAACATCGCCACTTAGCTGTCCCCGCTCGGCGCTCATTACTAACAGTCCCACGTACTTGCTGCGTAATAGCCAAATTGTGAAGACCCAAACTACTGACAGACAAACGATGACAGGCAACAGCCAATTCAGCCCGTCATCGCCAAGCCTGGTGTTATGGCTGAACCAAACTAAGACCAGCAAGGCAATCCCAGTTGCTCCGGTAGATAGGGGTTCGGCAATCCCCCGCACCAGCGATTGAATGCCACTACGAACACTATCGGGGATCGGCTGAAACAAGACAGGTCCAATGCTGGCAAAGAGCGTGTAATGCAGCAATTCATCAAGAAATTTGAGCGCCACAATACTGATGAATAGCCCCGTATCCCAACCAATTGGCGCGATCGCCATTGCCACTGCTCCCAGTAAGCCAATGACTCCAGGCAACAGCATCGCCGTAGCAAAGACACCGATGCGTTCGATGACGCGGCTAGAAGCCACCCACTGCATCGCTAATTCACAAATGCCAAGAATAGCGCTGAACCAGCCTAGAAAACTGGCGATCGCTGCGTCCGAATTTTGCTGTCCCAACAATTGAGCGATCGCGCCTTCATTACTGTGCTGCTGAAGCTGGCGCAAAAACTGAAAATCCACCAGCAACAACAGCACTTGCGCCAAAATGAAAAACGTGAACAGCAGCACAACATAGCGCTGTAATGGTCCCTGTAGACGACGGCTGGAAAACTCAGTAAGGCGATCGCTGCCTGAGCGTCGCAGTGAATCGGGAAAGGCTTGCTGATACGACTGACTCAGGTAAAACAAAACGCCTGCCCCAATGACCATCATCAGACAGGCTAAAGCAACAACATTTTTTAGCCCAACCCACGAAATCAACAACGTCAGGGAAAAGCCACTAATAACATCCGCCACCAAAATGCCGCTGCTAATGAGTGGGTAGGTGCGCTTAATCTCTCGAATATTAAAAAGCTGATTCGCTGTAATCGAAGTATTGAGGTCGTTAAGAACGTAAATCGCCTCTAGCCACAACCGCATCAAAAAAATCGTTACTGCAATGACGGTCGCGCCCCACCACGACGACTGGCTACTAAGCCCAAACCAGAACAAAAAGAGTGGCGTTGCCATCAGCAAGGCTGTAATTACCAGCACACGACGTAGCGGCAGCACTTTCTGCAATTGCGAATAAGCGAAGCCAAGACCGGAACCAATACCAGCACTCGCAATATAAATCCAGGGCAACCCGTCCTCTGCTTTATATTCCTGTAGAAACAGTGCAACTGTGCTCGCTTCAAACCACACCAGCCCCATTGAGGTGGTAGTGTAAAACGCAAACATCAGAAACGTGCGTTCACTTTCCTCAGGGCGCAGATTTACCCACCGCAGGAATTTTTGCTGCCAACCATCCTTGACAAGCCACTGGTTCTTGAGTTCCATACCGCGTTTGCATCCTGTGTTCGTAGCCAATCCCTGACGTGCTTTCCACCAAGCATTTCTGGGGCAGACCCAGCCTTTGCTCTGTATACTCTTTGCTTGGTATATGTTGATGAAAGGTTGATGTCCGTCAATGACGATCGCAGTTCATCTCACTCAGGTTGCCCCACATGGCTTCCATTGTAGAGAGGGGCTACCAATTCATCGCACTACACGTGTGAACAAAAGAAAAAGACACTGCAAGCATAGCCTGAGTGTCTAGATGCGATCGCACGAACCGCTCATTCAACTAACAGCCGCCAACTATTTCTTGGGAGCCAGGAGCATCATCATGTTACGCCCTTCTCGCTTAGGTGCTTGCTGTACCTCAGCCATTTCCTGCAAGTCGCCAGCCATGCGCTTTAGCAAATCTTCGGCAATATCGCTGTGCTGAATCTCGCGACCCCGGAACATGATCGTGGCTTTAACTTTGTCGCCATCTTTCAAGAACCGCTTCGCCTGACTGATTCGCACGTTGTAGTCGTGCTCCTCAATCTTGTAGCGCATCTTGACTTCTTTAACGTCTACGGTATGCTGCTTCTTCTTTGCTTCCCGCGCTTTTTTCTCTTGCTCAAATTTGAACTTGCCGTAGTCCATAATTCGGCAAACAGGTGGGTCGGCTTTATCGCTCACCAAAACCAAGTCCAGATCTTTCTCTTCAGCTATTTGCAAAGCGTCGCGAGGAACCATAATCCCTAACTGCGCGCCATCTGAATCGATCACTCGGATATTTGGAAAGCGAATCCGTTCGTTAATTGCTGGTAAATCGCGGTTGGGTCTTCTCTCAATTCTTTCAATCACAGGCATTTAATGGTTAGCGAAGTAAGGGTTGACAACTGGAAAGCAGTCTTTAGCAAGGCTTGAACCAGAACAAAACATCGGTCAAGGCTGGACTGGATAGGGTGTCGTCAATTATTCAGAGAACAAGTGAGGCTGTAAGTTACCGCTTGTAAATCCGGTCGTAGCTTCATACTTGCTATTCTACTCAGTCCGGTTAGATTTTCGCTCAATTGTTACGTAAATTCCAAGTTGGTGCTCAGTCGCCCCCGCTTTTGTTACACTGCTGCTGACGTTAACTTGGCGAACAGGCTAACCTGAAGTGAGACTTAACCCTGGCGATCGCTCCAGCAGCAACAGATACAACTGCTGGCAGGCAAGGAATGTGGAGCACTGCCTGTGATGCCGCTATTGACTGGCTTTGAGTGTGGATCGTTCGGCGGAGTGCAAACTGGGCAAGGTGAGGCTGACGAGCAACGGCATCAAGTCGCGCGATCGTGACCTCTCAGCAACGCCAACCATTAGCAATAACGGCTGACATCTTCACCGCATTCATCAGCAAGGTAGCAAAGTGCCCGAAACCGTAGCCCTACGATTTGCTCATAGAAGGGGTTGAGCTTACAGAGGGGAGGAATCTGGAACAGGGTATGGCTGCCCAGTTTAACCGTGCGTTCAAAGGGACAACGAGCCGGGATCAGTTGACAGAAGCGATGCGCTGCTACGGCACTGCGAACTTCGATCGTGTCGAGCCACTGACGGATCGGCTGGAGGGGCATGAACTTAACGGTAGGAGCGGTGGGCTGCAAATTTGCTGTCATATCAACTGCGACCTCTTTGGCAACCCAAATAAACTGCTTGAGGTTGGACTGGGAAGATGCATAGCGAGAACTGTTCATTGCTTCCTTCTTCTCTAAACGAGGCATGGGAAATCTTGATCGGTATCAACAACAGCTAGTAGGCTCCTTTGAACCGCAACCCTTTGGTCACGTGTTATTAGACTGAAGCGAGTAGGATGTGTTGTCGATACTGCACTTTGACAACCTCATATTGCCCGGACTTGAAGAAATACTAATGGGCAAAACCACTGAAATTTTGTGGCTTTAATTTCAGATTTCCGAGACTTTACTCAGGTGATTTGGCGATCGTCTGGGGCGTTTAGAGAACATGCGTTGAAATTGATCGACTAAGGATCAACTCTCTCCTTTCAACTTGAGGTCGTCGTTCCGTCGCTTTCTGCCAAATCTATAATGATCTATGACACTTCTGCCGCTTTTCTAAGTTTTCGTTTGCAATAGAGAATAACGCTACGTGCCTGATCCACTACAGTTAGCTGACCTATGCAAATTTTTCATCGCCCACCGCCGCCTGAAATGGATGCACGCACCCGCATTTTGAAGTCAGCGTTGCAGTTGTTCGCGCGACAAGGATATGACGGGACAACGACGCGTGATCTGGCTGAGACAGCAGGGATCGCAGAAGGTACGCTGTTTCGTCACTTTCAGACCAAAAAGGCAATCTTGATTGAAGTGGCGACGCAGGGATGGGTCGAGATTTTGACGGATCTGCTGACTGAACTAAGCGAGATGGGTAGCTACAAGGCAGTAGCACAGGTGATGCGGCGGCGGATGCTGAATCTGCATAAGAACGCTGATATGCTCAAAGTTTGCTTTATGGAGGCGCAGTTTCACCCGGAATTGCGCGATCGCATCCAGCTCGAAGTCATTAACAAAATGACGGATGTGGCAGAGGTTTTCTTTGAATCGGCAATGGATCAAGGCATCTATCGCCGTATGAATCCCAAAATTGTGGCGCGGGTCTTTCTAGGAATGTTTGCGGTGGCTGGTTTCAGTCAGGACACGGTTATGGGAGAGGGGTCATCGCCTGCGGAGATGCAAGAAATGGCGGAAGGGCTGGCAGATATTTTTTTGAATGGGGTGTTGGTGAGGGATGAGGGGTAAGGGAAGGGATGAAGTGAGTTAGGATAAAAAGCTGACAATTTTGCATGAAGCGAAGCTAGATTTTTGAGCTATTACCGTCAACAGCCTGATGCGTTTGCGATCGCGTACCTAAACAACCTGCGGGGCGAGGTGCTGGCTTGCCCGTATTTTGCGGTGAACAATTTAAACCGTGACTTTGTGGGCACTAAAGGCTTTTCGGTTGTGTTTCAGCGTTCTGGCTTGGACGCAGTAGAGCAGCAGTTTCCTTTTTTTATGCCTTATCTTGATCTGGCGCTGCAACCAACCTGCAATGCGTTTTATCTGAATCCGCTGTTGCTCAAAGAGGGATCGCGGGTTGATCCTCACATTGATCGATCGATGCGATCGTATTGCAAGACGGTGGAACCGCCTGCGATCGTGAGTGTCCTTTACGTCCAGGTGCCAGCCAATCTGCAAGGTGGTGAACTGGTGCTGCGAAACCATCGGCAACAGGTGGGTCAGATTAAGCCAAAGATTAATACGCTGCTGCACTTTCAGGGCAATTTAACGCATTCTGTGAATCCTGTTCGCGTTGACGGCACACGTTTGAGTCTGGTTTGCGAGCAGTACAGTTTGAGTGCGGCTGAATTGCAGGACATTCCTGAGTTTACGGTGGAATCGAGAGCTGCGAAACCTAAGCGGGCAACGGTGAGACGATGAGATGTTGCTGCATCAATCTTGCCAGATCCCCGACTTCTAAACTTGTTTTAGCCCAAACAGCATGGCTAAAACAAGAAGTCGGGTATCTAAGTCGCATCTTCCTTTTTTTGATTGGCAATACCGAAAATGACAGAATGAGGAGGCGATTCTCTAAACTCACTACAGCGCCATGCAAACTCTTGACCGAAAGCTCTCTCTAACCGATGCGTTGCAGGCTCGACGGCTTAAACTGGCGGCTTTGGCGGATTTTCCTGTGCTCCTGTGGTCGGGGCAAAGTAGTTCGCGTAACTTTAGGGCGAATAAGTTTCCGTTTCGAGCCAGCAGCCAC
>JBBSHC010000283.1:0-5484 GCA_038253425.1 Leptolyngbyales cyanobacterium
CCGTTCGGGGCGACATCTACCTGCAAAACGTCACCTTTGCCTACCCCGATCGCCAGCCTGTGATCGAACACCTCTCGCTCCACATTCCGGCTGGCAAAACGACCGCGATCGTGGGTGCAACAGGGTCGGGCAAAAGTACGCTCGTGAAACTACTGCTGCGGCTCTATGAGCTTTCGGCGGGTGCGATTACGTTAGATGGTGTGGATATTCGCGAGTTGCGGCTGCGCGATCTACGACGGGCGATCGGGTGGGTCAGCCAGGATGTATTTCTGTTTCATGGCACGGTTGCCGAAAATATTGCCTATGGCAGCTTTGACGCGACACCCGCAGAAATTATTGCTGCTGCTGAAATTGCTGAAGCCCATACGTTTGTGCTGCAACTGCCACAGGATTACGATACGATCGTCGGCGAACGGGGCCAAAAGCTTTCCGGTGGGCAGCGGTTGGCGATCGCGCGTGCCATTCTCAAAAATCCGCCGATTCTGATTCTGGATGAGGCAACGTCAGCGGTAGACAACGAGACAGAAGCAGCCATCCAGCGATCGCTAGAGCGGATTACGGTCGGGCGGACAACCATTGCGATCGCGCATCGTCTATCGACTGTTCGCAATGCCGATTGCATCTACGTTATGGAGCACGGCAAAATTGCGGAACGGGGACGGCACGAAGATTTATTAATACAGCAAGGTATCTACACCCATCTGTGGTAAGTCCAAACAGGACTACCCCAACCAACCACCAACAGCAGGCTGACAGCTCAGGGACTGCCACACCCAACCTAGTCAAAGGCTTAAAGAAAACGTAGGATTTTAGAACGTTTTATTAGGGTTGCATGACATGCCTATTGCCATCGTTGTTCTCACATGCATTACGCTGATCTTAGGGGCAAGTGAGGTTACTACTGCACAGCCTGATGGTGTTCCAGGACGACGGATTGGTGGTGGCACTCGTTACGAAGTTCCCACTCTCTACCGCGTCAGCGATGTCTAAGGCAGGCAAAATTTTAGCTGCTACATTAACATACCTGTTACCGTGAGGTCTTAACTGCACCACAGGCAGCTCAACCCACAGTTCAGGCACGAATCTTTCATTTTTCAGCCGCCAACGGCTTGTTAAAAAACCTGTACAGGTCTGAGCGATCGACTAACAGCTAAGCGCTAATTGCTGACCGCTACAAACCACAGCCTTACCTCATTGCAGCCTCTAAATATTGCTGTAGCTGCTGGTTGCGTTGGGTCGTTACCCGCGTCAAACACTGATTGCGAGCTGCACTACCACCACTGCTGGCTTCAAAGCCGCAGGCAGAATCTCGAAAGGCAATCCAGGCGAATTCAGCCGTTTCTAGTTTGGGCTTGCGGTTAGTGTCTAAGTCCTGCCTGAGTTTTTGGTAAAGCTCATTAAGCTGCCGATCTGCTGCCTTATAGTTGCTGCCGCTTTGGGGTGTGCGTCCAGCGATGTATGCCTCAAAGTCTACGGTTCGCTGTTGAGTCATCTGAGCTTTACAGCCTGCGACCAGCATAGGCTGCATTGTCCCACCTTCTGCCTCGCTACCTGAGAAAGTACAGTCGGCATCACGAAACGTAATCCATTTCAGTTGTGCTTTGCTGAGCTGCTGACGACGTGCCGTGCCAAGCTTGGGCAATAGTGTTTTGTAGCGTCGGTTTAAGGTGCGATCGGCGTTCTGGTAGTCTAACCCTGCACAGAAGGTCATGTCTGCCTGGGTTTGAGGGTTTGTGCAGTTGGGTCGCTGTGCTATTAGCGTAGAAGCTGCTGGTGGAGCTACCAAGGAGAATGAGGGACTTGCGATCGACGGACTCGCGACCGCAAGTCCAGCAAGAAAACTTAGAGCGATGTAACCGCTGAACTGATTTCTAAACAGTGGCATAAGGCGTGTGGCAAAAGATGGATGGTTGCGGCAGCAGGTAGCTTCAAAAGCTAAAGATACTATTCCCGATCGTGCCCCTACAGCGCAGCCTAGAGTTGATAAACTATAGTTCTTTGCAGATTAGGGCGATCGCTTAACCAAGTGGCGTGGCAAAAGCAAAGAGAAACGACTGCAATCGCGTAAAGAGATGTGTGCTAAGTGCATTTCTGATCGCGCCGTGCCAAACCTAGCTTTAAATAGTAGTTAAGGGTGTAATCAAGAGCAATCTGCGGTAGCCCACAATTGAAGGCTGTTGTGCTCGCAAAGACCCACATTGACCCGTTGCTATCTGCGAAATTTTGAGTTGAGCCTATGAAGTCTTATCTGGCGGCTGCTGTGCAAATGACCAGTCTGCCCAATCTGCAAAAAAATTTAATTCAGGCGGAAGAATTAATTGATCTGGCGGTGCGTCAGGGGGCTGAGCTGGTAGCCTTGCCAGAAAATTTTTCGTTTTTGGGTGATGAACAAGAAAAGCTCGCTCAGGCAGACGCGATCGGTCTAGCAAGCGAACAATTTCTCAAAACGATGGCGCAGCGCTTTCAGGTCACGCTATTGGGTGGCGGTTTTCCGTTGCCCGTTGGCAATGGCAAGGTTTACAATACCGCGCTGCTCATTGACCCCAGTGGCACTGAGTTAGCCCGCTACGAGAAAGTGCATTTATTTGATGTGAATGTGCCAGATGGCAACACCTATCAAGAATCGGGGACGGTGCTGGCTGGCGTTCGGCTACCACCCGTCTACCCGTCTAAAGAACTGGGCAATTTAGGGCTATCGGTTTGCTACGATGTGCGCTTCCCAGAGCTTTACCGTCACCTTTCCCAGATGGGTGCAGAAGTGCTGTTTGTGCCAGCGGCATTTACAGCGTTTACAGGTAAAGATCACTGGCAAGTGCTGCTTCAGGCAAGAGCGATCGAAAATACCTGTTATGTCCTGGCTCCGGCTCAAACGGGGCGACACTACGCCATGCGCCAGACCCACGGACACGCCATGATTATTGACCCCTGGGGGAATGTACTCTCGGATGCAGGTGATAAGCCGGGTGTAGCGATCGCGGCGATCGAACCCTCTCGTCTGGATCAGGTGCGTCGTCAGATGCCATCGCTTCAGCACCGTGTGTTTATCTAAGCGCTTTAACCAACGCACATTAACTTTTCAAGACTGACGCAATCTCGCTGGTGCTCCTTTCGTTCCCTTTTGGGGGGCATTCACACTGGCGCACTTTAGATCTTCAAACTAAAGGAAGTCATTGCGTCAGTCTTGTTTTTATAGCAGTGGCTCGATGCCCGTCTGTCTGGGCTCTTGCGCGTGGATGGTCTGTTTCACTTAACCTCTCGTAACAAAAACTGTACATTGGTAAAGAACAACGCGCCCAGATCCACTGGTGAGTTTCATGACTTGGTTAACATTTTCATCACCTGTTGCTCCCTTGCTTCACCTGTCTCATTCCTTGTTGGCAACTGCGCCTGAAGCAGAAAGTGGTTCATTTGTCCTTGCGGGAGTTTTGCTAAGCCTGGTTGTCATTTTTCTGGCAAGCAAAATTGGCGGTGAGCTTTGCGCTCGTATTGACCTGCCGCCTGTGCTCGGTGAGTTGGTAGCAGGTGTGCTAATAGGTGTTTCAGCGCTACATTTGCTGGTGTTTTCCGAGGGAGGCGAAGACGGTAGTCACTCGTTGATTATGAATCTAATGCAGATGACGGCACACCTTAGCCCAGAGGCATTGACTTCTGTCTTTCAGGCGCAAAGTGAAGTGATCTCGGTCTTGTCGGAACTGGGTGTTGTCATCTTGCTGTTTGAAATTGGGTTGGAGTCAGACCTAAAGGAACTGTTGCGGGTGGGTCCGCAGGCGACAGTTGTAGCTGTTGTGGGTGTTGTTACCCCCTTTGCGCTGGGCACCGCAGGGCTAATTTTGCTTTTTGGCACTCCAACGGTGCCCGCTATTTTTGCTGGGGCGGCTCTCACAGCGACCAGTATTGGCATTACGGCGAAGGTTCTGGCAGAAATCCAGCGCCTGAGTTCGCGTGAGGGGCAGATTATCATCGGGGCAGCAGTGATGGATGATGTGTTGGGCATCATCGTTTTGGCAGTGGTGGCAAGCCTCGCTAGAGATGGCAAGGTAGAGCCGCTCAACGTGGTTTATCTGATTGTCAGTGCGGGCGTGTTTTTGGTGGGTGCCATTCTGGTTGGGCGCTTTCTTAGCCCGTTTTTTGTGGCACTGGTGGATGGTATGAAGACACGGGGGCAACTGCTGCTGTCGTCTCTGATTTTTGCGTTCATCTTGTCTTACATTGCGGCTGCCATCCAGTTAGAAGCGATTTTGGGTGCCTTTGCGGCAGGTCTGGTGCTGGCGGAGACGGAGAAACGGCGAGATTTAGAAGCGAAGGTGATTCCGATCGCAGATATGTTGGTACCCGTCTTTTTTGTGGTTGTGGGTGCCCGTACAGACATTAGCGTGTTGAATCCGCTGGTGCCGGAGAACCGTGAGGGGCTGGTTATGGCGGCGTTTTTGCTGGCGATCGCGATTGTCGGCAAAGTGGTGACGGGCTTCAGTGTGTTTGGGCTACCGGGAATTAATCGGCTGGCGATCGGGGTTGGCATGATTCCGCGTGGTGAAGTGGGTCTAGTTTTTGCAGCGGTTGGTTCTGATAGTGGGGTTCTGTCGAAACCGCTGGAAGCTGCCATCATCGTCATGGTAATTTTGACGACCTTTCTCGCGCCGCCTCTGCTACGAGTAGTTTTCAAGCAATCCGATCAGGCTGTCGCCACAGTAGCGGGCGAGGCTGAAATCCCTTCTCTAGAGCTAAATCCAGGTCTGGTTGATTTGGGAAGCGTGGAATCGGAGCCGAAATAACGTTGAAATTCTTGATCGCATAATTCTCACATCGGCTATAGTCTTACAGCAGTTTTGATTGCAGTGCTTCACATTCTCTGAGACGTAAATCTGGTTGTGAGTTCAGCAACACCTGTAAATGACTCAGGTCTGAGGGTCGTTTGTGATGCAGCGTGATCATTCCTTTGGTAAATTGTCGTCAGTCGCTCGTTTCCACTAGACATGAAACTAAAAGACTGAGTTTGCGTCAGGCATCTGTGTCTCTAAGAAATGGCTTGGAGAAACCATGCTGTGAAGACACGACCGCCGGCTTGAAAATAAACCGGATTTGTTCTCTAAGGTTGCGGAGTTGTTGAATTGAAGACACAGGGCATGAACCGATCGCTGGAAATAGTGTGTGAGCAGTTCAATGCCTCTCAACCGTTGTCTATCGCTTTTAGCGCACTCTGGTTACAAGGCAACCCCGCTTTCGCTGTTCATCGCTTTGGTAACAGCGCCAATGCTTGAGTCTGTGTGAGGACTGGCTGTAAAACTTCCCTGGCTGATGTTCAGCTTTTTGAGAACGCAACGAGATACTGTGAAACACCTTCCCTACTGTCTACTAACCGCTGCCTCCTTACTCCTCCTTGCCGCCCCTGCCCACGCATCCCGCTTGGAATCCTGGCGGTTTAACGCCAACCAAAACCAGTTGGAATTTACGACGGATGAGGACGTTCAGCCAAAAGCCCAGCTC
>JBBSHC010000284.1:0-5471 GCA_038253425.1 Leptolyngbyales cyanobacterium
GGCGTTTCAGGTCGCAGAGTGTTCCCGCTAGCGTGAGATATGACGACAGATCCCAATTTTGGGCGTGTGCTTGCCAACCGTTATCGGCTTGCTGAGTTGATTGGCAAGGGGGCAATGGGTCGGGTTTACCGGGCGGAAGACATCCTGCTGGGGGGAGTTATTGCGGTTAAGTTTCTCTCCCAGACGCTGCTCAATCCTAAAATGCGCGATCGCTTCAAAAGTGAAGCCCAAACCTGTGCCCAACTGGGTCGCAAAAGCATTCACATCGTCAATGTTATGGACTACGGCGTCAATGACGATGATGTGCCGTTCTACGTGATGGAGTACTTGCAAGGAGAAAGCCTGAGCGAAGTCATCAACGCCCAGCCGTTACCGCTTCCCCGCTTCCTCACGTTCGCACGCCAAATTGCTCTCGGTTTACAATGTGCCCATCAAGGGATCATGGTCGATGGCAGTCTTTACCCCATCATTCACCGTGATATCAAACCCAGCAATATTCTGGTGAGTCAAGATACCAGCCTAGGCGAACTGGTAAAAATCTTAGACTTTGGCATCTCCAAACTCCTGCAAGCAGACAGCGGGCAGACCAATTCTTACATGGGCACCCTCGCCTATTCCTCGCCAGAGCAGATGGAAGGGCGGGAACTCGACTCGCGCTCCGACATTTACAGTCTGGGCGTCATGATGTACGAGATGATTACGGGCAAAATGCCGCTTCATGTCGAAACCCACGCTTTTGGTGCATGGTATCGAGCGCATCACTCCCAGCCACCGCGTGCGTTTGAAGTGGTCGATCCAGGTTTGAAACTGCCGAAAGCATTGGAAACTCTCATCATGAGCTGTTTGGCAAAATCACCCAGCGATCGCCCTCAATCGATCGCGGATGTCCTTAAAGCCTTAGAACCACTAGAACAACGCTATAGCGATAGCCGCCGTGTCGGTCAGCGCATTGGCGAAATCTTGGCAACCAAGCCAACGGTTGACAGCCGCTCTAAACTCCAGCCCTATCAGCCGACCATCACCGATGAAATTTGTAAATTAGCTACTTGGCCCTCTAGTAAGCCCGTCGCTCAAATTGTTTTTGCTCAGTGCCTGATCACCAGCAAGGGCAATCAACCAACTGTCTGGGTGATGCTGCCGCAGCAGGACATTCAAAACCTTAGGGTGAACAAGCTTTACAACAAAATTTACAAAAACTTTCTCTACGCCATGTCACCCCATCCCTCCCTGCTATGGATTACAGGGATCTACAACCATCTAAGCAGTCGGGAACAGGGTCCACGCTGGTTGCCTTGCTATCTAGACTTAAAGACGCAGCACGGGCAAGAAATAACTCGCTTATTAAGTGAACGAGGGGAATACCAGGTTTTGCTATTTGCCCTGGAACAACCAGGTGCGTGTTACCACGCCATCACGATTACCATTAATCCATCACAACGCCTTCAATTGCAAGAATGGGCAGTGACCAGTCAGTCATGGAAGTCGATCGGGCAACACGCATTGAGTAAGAATTTGCTTAAGGCAGAGTTTGACAAGCTAAAACCTCGCGTTACAGCAGAGATGGAAAGCGGCACTGGAGGGTCTTCTCTGGGAGCCTGAGCGCTGGTTAATAGACTACGTACCTTTGGTTGACAAATCAGCAATCGATTTTCTATGAACTTCTGCTTCTGGAGCTTTGGGTAGCCAGTTTTGAGCTATACCAGTTCCTTAGCCATAGATGGTATGCAGGTGCGCTCAAATTCGACCAACAGAGGTAACAGGGTTGACAAACTCCAGCGCATCGAATCTGTAGCCAAGCTCTAAGGATTTAGTAGGACGCACTTTGCACCCATGTAGTGAAGTCGCGATCGCACTCCTTAGTAGCTAGTAGCTCCCTTAACATGATGGTCTGCTCGACTGCTCACGTCACCTTGTTACTTTACTTTTGTTAGGGGCTGAAACTGTTGACCCACGTAAGTAAGAGCATCTGTCAAGTGTTGTCTCCAGAAACGCCAGGTATGGCTGCCTGGAAACTGCTGCATGGTATTGGCTATCTTAAGCTCATCTAAAACCTGATGAAATTGTGTAGTTTGCATCAACACATGCTTGTCCTGGTCGCCCACGTTCAAGTAAATCCGCAATCGTTTGCGAAGAGTGGGAGAGACCTTAGAGACCAACTGTAAAGGGCTGTTTTGGGGACCGCTGGGATCACTAAAATAGCCACTCTCGCTAAAGAGCACAGCGAAATGTTCAGGATGCTGCAACCCAATATTGAGTGCGCCCCAGCCACCGGAAGATAGACCACCGATCGCCCAAAAAGCGGGTGCGGGCAGCGTTCGGTAACGACTTTGAATCACCTGCACCAGTTCCTTGCCGATCGCAGTGGAAACGTTTCCGTTTGGTCCATCAAGGTATTGTGGGTCCCAATAAGGGCTAGAACCCCGGCGATCGTTACCATCTGGCGTCACTACAATGCTGGGCGTGAGTGTGTTTGCGGCATACAGTTGCTTAAGCGTTTGACCCAGCCGTCCTTTTTCAGCTTTTAGCCAATCAGTCGCTTGTCCATGTCCACCATGCAGGAGAAAGATGACTGGATAATGCTGCTGCGGCTTTTGAGCATAAGTGGGTGGAAGGCAAAGACCATAGGTACGTGGCATTGCCATGACTGCGCTAGTGTAAGTTTCAAGCTGGCAGCCAAACAAGTGTTTCGGCGCAGACTCTGACTTTTTCTGGTGGGCAGCGTTGGGACGCGTAGCCGTCGTCACTGGCTCAGCACTCTTGCTAGATGGTGTGCTAGATGGTGCGATTGTGGGCTGGGCTGTACTGCCACCGCTGCAAGCTTGCAGGATAGTGAACAAAAACAAGCTTGTGACCCAAAGACGATGGAATTTCATGACGGTATGCGAAACAAAATGAAGGAAAACTCTAAAATGCCTCTAAACCAGGATCGTAGCAACCGTAGCTGCTTTCTAGCCGTTGCCTTGACGAGAGATGAAAGCCTTGCGGGATAATGTTTCAATTGGAACCGTAAGTTTCTGTTCAAATGGGTTTGCTAGTCCTGGATGTGCATAGGCAGTAAGTCGTACGATCGCTCGGCTTTACTATGGCAATACCACAAGCAGCTTGGAACAATGCTGGAGTGGGACTCAACTCAGGGATAGCAATACCATGCTGCAATGGGCAAAAAGGATGACCTGGAAGAGCCTTTAGCTTATCCTCGGGTTCAATCAAAAAACTATGCTAGAAGAATCGAACACTCAAAAATAGCGATGCGTAAGATTGCCAAGCACCTGGAGCGCCATCCAGATTTATCTAAATGAGACAGCCTGATTCGACCGACTGAGGGGATTCGTTCCTGGAAAGCTCAAACCCCTAACGTCAACGTCCAACTGGTGATTGTACCAACATCACCTTCTGCGCGATCGACGACGCGTAGCTGCCAGCGTCCTTGAGCGGGTTGATTCAGGAAGCGTCTGAGTAGGGGCGTTGTTTGCAGCGTGTAGGTGGTCTGTAGCTGCGTTTTGCGTCCAAGGAGGCGGCTTTGCAGCAGAACCGTTTGATTGGTGGGTGAAAGCAGGCTGATTTCTAAATCACCCAGAAAACTATGGTCGATCGCGACGCTAACCTGAATGGTTCGTACGGTGCCAGTCTCGGCAATCTGAATGGCACTGGTGACACCTTGGGGGGCGTTGTCGGGAATATCAGTGCGCGTTGTGTTTTGCTGTTGGAGCTGACGGGCAGGCGCGATCGCGGCTGTTGCCTGTCGCTGAATGGCTGCCTGCACTGCTTTGAAGGCATTCACCTTGCCGTAGCCAAACCAGTCGCACCGTCCGCCCGCTTCGTAGGTGCCTTTACGAAAACCAAATTGAGGATCGGTGCTGGTATCCACAATCTTGTCTGCCGTCTGTTGCAAAAGCTGCTTCACCTCGGCTGCTGTCAAATCAGGATTCGCTGATAGCACAAGTGCGGCAACACCAGCAACCAGCGGACACGCGCTTGAGGTGCCCCCAAAATCTGTGGCAATCTCAGTGGTGGAGTAGCCTGCTGAACCCACGCGATCGGTAGTGACAATGCTTAAACCCGGTAAAGAGCCTGTAACTTCTGGTGGTGTGTAAACATAGCCCGTCTCCTGAAGTCCCATCCCTGGCGGGGCGTTGTTGCTGGGCGCGCAAACCGCGATTTCTACACCCCAGTTACTATAGGCTGCCTTTTTGTTAAGGCTCGTTGAAGCCGCGACCGTGATTACATCGGGATGAACGGTAAAGCCACCGAGCCAATTAGTGGGACCGCTTAAGACATCCTTGGGCCAACCGCTTTCATGGATGGTGCCGTTGGTGGGGCGGTTTGCATTGCCCGCTGCAAACACAATGACACAGCCTTTGCCGTTGCGTCCTTTGGTGGCAGCTTCGGTCAGAGCCGCACGCTGACGTAGAGAGAGGGAAAAGTACACTGATGCTGGACCCCAGCTACAGGAAATGACTGATGCACCTTTGGTAACAGCCCAGTTGAATAGGTCTTCGATCGTTTGATCATCCAAAAAACCTGTTGTCCGAATGGGCATGAGCGCACAACCTGGAGCCACGCCGACCGCACCGACGCCGTTTTCTTCAGCAGTTGCTACTCCAGCGCAGGCTGTACCGTGATTATCGTCCGGGTCTTCTGGCAGCGGCAGGAAATCATTTGCCTTGAAGTCGCGGGGAGCCACAATTTTGCCAACACCCTGAAAGTCGGGATGGGTCAGGTCTACGGAATCATCCATGATGGCGATCGTGATCGATCGCAGTCCCCGTGTAATGTCCCAGGCTTTTTCCGCAAAGACATGCGAACTGGGTGCCAATTCAGCACCACCGTTATGGTTGAGGTGCCATTGCTTGGGATAAATTGGGTCGCGGGGACGATAATGCGACTGGGTTCGCACAATGATATTTGGTTCAGCCGTCAGCACGTCCGATCGCTGCATCAGGCGATTGGCAATTTTAAGCGGATTTTCTTGCGCGTTCGCTGTGGTCTCAAAGACAAAAGTGTTGGGAACGCCTGCGATCGGTTTGAGTTGACGTAGCCCCATGCTCGCTGTTAGTTGGGCGATCGCCGCTGCCGTTACCTGCGCCGCAAACTGAATTGTGATCTGATTCGTCAGATAAATCCGCGAACCAGGATCATCCTTTAATTGATAAACATGGCTGGCATAGTTCACCGCATCGGCATTGCGTACCTGCTGCATCACCGCATCCCGCTGGGCTGGATCAACCACAATCTCGGTGAGTTGGGCGGGTCCTCGCTCAGGGCTAACCGTTGCGGGAAGGGTTTCAACAATGTGAGCGATCGCCGCCTGCTCCGAGGCGTTTACCGTGAAGCGATCGTCCACCTTTTCTAGCAGCAACTCTTCTCCCCCGCGCTGAAGAATCTTGCCCCGATTTTCTTCAGAGACACTGGCATTGGCGGGGCTGTTTTGAGCAGGTGGCACATTAGATGGGTTGGTCATAGATCCCTCA
>JBBSHC010000285.1:0-5437 GCA_038253425.1 Leptolyngbyales cyanobacterium
ATGCACCACCTTCAGTGATTGCGAGTTGAGCGCAGCCGAAACTCAAGTAGCAAAGCCGCTGCCTTACAACCAGTGATGCACCAGTTTTGCTAGTTTGTCAGCGCTCTGCGGCACTGCAAGGCTTGCTGCCTGTTGTGCCATGTGCGCTAGCTTAGTAGAGACGTGGAGATGTGTATACTCACCTCCTAGCAGGTTTAACACCTCAGTCTGCAAAATGTCTGCTGTAAGTTCAGACTGCTGAAACAATTTGGCGGCTCCTGCCTGAGCAAACACGTTCGCGTTGTGGGTTTGATGATCTTCAGCAGCGTAAGGATAGGGAATGAGAATGGATGGCGTGTGGGTAATAGCGAGTTCTGTCAAGGTTCCCGACCCCGATCGACTGATTGCCAGATCTGCCCGTTGCAGCAAGCCTGCCATGTTGTTGTAAAACGGCAGTGCGAGGTATTGAGGATGCTGGAGAGTTTTCGTATCAGGATCATTTTCTCCGGTCAAATGTACGATCCAAAGACCTGCGTCGAACCAGGCAGGCGCACATTGTCGCACCAACCGATTGACTCCTACCGCACCTTGACTACCACCAACCACTACAATCAGCGGCACATGATCAGGAATTGGTAGATCAGTTAAACCAGCATCTGTGATCTGAAACTGAGCGCGAACGGGCGTTCCTGTCACGATTGTGTTAGTGCGGGGAAGGTGGGCAGCAGCAGCAGCAAAGCCAAGCGCGACTGTGGTACACCAGGGACTGAGCAACCGGGTCACTTTGCCGGGTAAGGCATTCGATTCGTGCAGAATGACGGGTAAGCCAAGCGATCGAGCCGCCAAGACCGCAGGCGCTGCAATGTAGCCTCCCGTTGTGAAAACGCCGTCAAACCCACCTTTTTGCAAGAGCCGCCGGACGTGCCAGATGGATGCAATCAACTTGAAAGCAACGCGGAGGCTATCCAAACCACGTTTTTGAAAGCCTTCAGCAGCAACAGTGTGTAACGGATATTGAGTTGATACAAGCTGTGTTTCCAGGCGATCAGGCACGCCCAACCACTCAATTTGATAGTCCGAAAGCTGCTCAGCGACCGCGATCGCCGGAAACACGTGTCCCCCAGTACCGCTTGCGGCAATGAGCAATCGTTTGGGCGGAGTTTCTGCGGCTACAGCACTAGCGCCGACTAGCAGAGTAGAATCAGGAGAATTGTTCACAAGCGTTTCAAATATTGCTGGATTTGTGACCAACGGTTAACCAGGGGCTACCTACAGCGCAGCTTTGCTGGAGTACAACTACTTCAGTTCATTTCGTACTCACTTTAAGATGTTAAGTTGCTGCTGAGATGTTAAGTTGCTGATCGTACTCCAAATCCTTGTCACCTACTCAAATAATCGTAGTACCCATGCTTAAGCCTTTGCACTATTTGCCCATCATGACTCAACCAACCGCATCCCCAACGCAGGTAAAGCGAGGACGTTGGCAGGCGTTTTTAGTTGCACTCGGCTTAGTGACTACTGTAAGCAGCATCTTGCATGCCAGCCGTGTGCAGGCAGAACCACCAGAGACTGCTCCTGCGGTGCTAACAACAACTCTAGCCGCGATCGACAAGGCTGCTAGCAGTCATAACGTCCAAACTGTTTTGGGCTTCTATAGCTCCAACTTCAGCCACTCAGATGGTTTGACCCGTCAGACGCTCCAGCAAGCCCTGACCCAGCTTTGGAAACGCTACCCCAATCTCACTTACCGGACTGAACTCAAAGCCTGGAACCCTAAAGGCAGTGGCTTCACGGCAGAAACGATTACGCACGTTACGGGTGCTCAAATGGTGGGCGATCGCGAACTCAAAATCGATTCCACGCTTCAAGCAACCCAGCAGTTTGAAAATGCCAAGATTGTCCGGCAAGACATTCTGGCTGAACGTAGTCAAATCACCTCTGGCGCTAAACCGCCTACCGTCCAGCTAAATTTACCAGCGCAAGTAAATGCTGGACAAACATTCAGCTTTGATGCCGTTGTGCAAGAACCGCTAGGCAATGACCTTCTACTGGGCGCTGCTGTGGAAGAACCCGTCAAAGCAGATGGGTTTGTCAATCCCACTACTGTTGATTTAAACTTGCTTTCCGCAGGTGGCATTTTCAAAGTGGGTCGCGCTCCCCTCACTGCCGATAGCCGCTGGATCTCAGCCGTGCTAGTGCGTCAAGATGGCATGACGATGATTACCCAGCGCCTGCGAGTGGTCGGTCGCGCCAAGGCAGATCAGTAGGCATTCAAAAAAGAGCCGAGCGGCAATAGGGAAAGACTTCTGCTATTGCCTGCGACTGACTCCTAGCTAGACATTTGTATAAACCTGGGCATAGTAAGCCTGATACTCTGGCGAAAGGAGTGGCTGCCACCAGTCGCGGTTAGCTAAGAACCACTCGACCGTTTGGCGAAGACCGCTTTCAACCGTTTGAGCCGGAGACCAGCCCAGCTCAGTTTTAAGTTTGGTGGCGTTGATAGCATAGCGGCGATCGTGCCCCAGGCGATCGGTCACAAATGTAATCAGCTTGCTCGACGGTTGCACAGGTAACTCTGGTGCCAGTTCATCCATCAACTGACACAGCATATGCACTAAATCGATATTCTTCACTTCATTGTTGCCACCAATGTTGTAAGTTTCACCCGGTGTACCGCGATGAATCACCACATCTAGCGCACTGCAATGGTCGCCGACAAATAACCAATCACGAATGTTCTGCCCATCGCCATATATTGGCAGCGGCTTGCCCATCAAGATGTTGATGCACATGAGCGGGATAAGCTTTTCGGGAAAGTGGTAGGGACCGTAATTGTTGGAGCAGTTAGTAATAAGTGTGGGTAGACCGTAGGTGTGGTAGTAAGCACGCACTAAATGGTCGCTACCTGCTTTTGATGCCGAATACGGGCTATTGGGTGCGTAGGGCGTTGTTTCCGAAAAGGCTGGATCGTCAGGACCTAAACTGCCGTATACCTCGTCTGTTGAAACGTGGTGAAAGCGGAAATGGTGCGGCTGACCGTGGGCATTCCAGTATTGCCGGAAGGCTTCGACCAGGGTGAACGTGCCGTTAATGTTGGTTCGCACAAACGCATCGGGACCCAGGATCGAGCGATCGACATGCGACTCGGCAGCAAAATGAGCCACTGTGTCGATCTGTTCCTCCTGCAATAGTGTGTCTACCAAAGCGCGATCGCAAAGATCACCCTCAACAAACCGGAGGTTGGCTTGCCCTTCGAGTGCTGCCAGGTTTTTGCGGTTCCCGGCATAGGTGAGTGCATCTAACACCACGACGCGATCGCCCGGATAGCATCCGCACCAATGATGAACAAAATTAGCGCCAATAAAGCCGGCTCCGCCCGTAATCAAGACGGTATGTGGAATCCTTGAGGAAGATTGTGCGTGTTCTACAAGCGTCATACGTTTTAAATCAATTTACATTAGTTCAACAGTTCAAAGGCATACGGCAAAAAGTTAGGCATTAGGCGCTGCGCCACGTAGAAACCTGGTCATTAATGCTCAAGCTTCACACTCTGTTTGACAGCACCATCCGTACCTTTTTGATGCGGCAGACATTGGTGTTGCGTCAAGGTCGATGCCAAAACATTTCGGTAGATCTCCAAAATTGTCTCTGCTTTCTTGTCCCAGTCAAAATAGCGCAGCACCCGCTGACGACCTGCTTCACCCATCGATCGCCGCAGTTCAGAGGACGACGCCATGCGAATCATTGCCGCTGCCAGATCATCAATAAACAGCGCCTGCGATCGTGGCTCAATTAAAATGCCACACGTGTCATCTAAATAATCAGTCGGTCCGCCCCAGTTCGTCGCAATTACCGGAATTGCCATTGCCATTGATTCTAAAACTACTGCCCCCCCACACTCCAACAGGCTTGGCAAGACCATCACATCCGCTTGCTGCAAGCGTCGAGCGCAGTCAGCTTGAGCCAGCCAACCGAGAAAGCGCACCGAGCCTTTAAGCGGAGTTGGTTCATTAGAAGACGTGCTAGTTACTAGTTGATCGCCAAACTGAAGTAACCCCAAAGCTCTTGCCTGCCGTTTGAGGTCAACCTTACGAGCGCCATCTCCGATAATCTCAAGTTCCACGGGCAGTTGCTCAGCCACGCGCCGGAAGGCAAGCAGCAACAAGTCTACCGCTTTCCAATGCACCAACCGACCCACATAAACAAATTTAACCAGGGGTAGTCTAGCCGTCTGTGGTGCCATACTTTCAACCAGATGTCTGAGCTGTACATTGCCACGTTCAGCGCTTGGTTGCCACACAGCCAGGTCAACGCCATTCTCGTGTAACTCAATCACCCGATCGCAGGCACCCTTTGGTAAAGCCGCCTTCGTACGTACATTGGCAACCAATAAGGCGGCGGCACGGTGCTTACCAGGAATAAGCGCATTGAGCCAGTTTGAAAACAAGCGACCGCTTATGAGCGTTAGATGAACGAACCAACCCTGCCGACATTGAAAGGCTGCCGGATAATCCATCCCACCGTTCATTGGTCCCATGATCACTGGCACCCCTAGGTCGCAAATGAGCGATGGTTCCTTTGGTGAGACTGGTGTGGGCTGATGAATGATCGTAATCTGGTGTTGCTGCACCATCTGTCGGATCAAACGGCGCTGAACAAACTGGGTCACTAGACGCGAAACAAAGCCAACCGTAAAGTACGCTAACCGATGAGGGAAAAATCGACTAAGCTTCCATAGCAAACGATGTTGCACTGTATCTGCTACGAAGCAGATGCGATCGAAGTCTGCTGCAAAATATAGCTTTAGCTCATCCCGTGTGCGTTCATGCACAACTAGCCAAACCTCAATTTGACGCTTACGAAGGACACGAAAATAGTGCAGTGGTAAGGCAGCCTCGCCGCCAAATTTTGCTGAGGCATGTTCTGCTACGATGAGCACGCGGGGAGTGTCACTGGTCATATCAGAGTTTGCAAAGCTGGTTACACCCATTTGACCGAAGAGAGACTGAAGTACGCTTTGTTCGCACAAAAGCCTCTCCTAATCGTTAGTTCGAGACGTTTCTGATACGAGAAGTGAGCCTTGGCTCGTACGAAGGACACCGCTACGCTAATTCAATCTGGCAGTCGTCACCAATCATAAACCTGAGTGCCTTGGGACGTCGGGGTGCTGTTTTAAGTTGGGCGCGCTGCCCAATGACACTATCAACAATACGTTGATGAATGCCTGTAACCTTTGCGCCCTGAAGAATAACGCTGTGCTCTAGTTCAACATCAATCAGCGTTACCTGATTAGCAATACTACTGTAAGGACCGATAAAACAGTTTTCAAGGTGGCAATCTTTGCCAATTGTCACAGGACCTCGAACGGTGCAATTGATCAGTTTTGACCCCGTACCAATTTGAACGCGTCCAAAAACCTGACTCTGAGTATCTAGTTCACCGCATACGTCTGATTTGA
>JBBSHC010000286.1:0-5437 GCA_038253425.1 Leptolyngbyales cyanobacterium
AGTTCTCGCCCAATGCCTGTGTAGGGGTAGTCCGTATGCCCTGCATGACCAACCGTCATCACACTGCCATCGGTAAGCTGCAACCGTGCCGAGCCTTGCACCTGGACTAAAAAGGCTTCCAGTCGATCGCGCAGCCACACCAGCTCTAAGCCTTTTAACCGCCCCTGGCGGAACTGTAAGCCATCGACTCCCTCTAGCTCAAGGCGCGTGGGCTGGGGCATTGACCACTGTGATAGCGTAGGCGGTAGCCGAAAAAGCGGGTAACGGAACTGAGCTGTTGGCACACGACTTGCCGCGTAGACTGGCTCGAAATAGCCTGTGAACGCAACTGTGCCCTGACCATCGTTGCCTGTGGCTTGATAAAACACAAACTCACGCTCGATCGCGGCTTGGAGCGCGGCTGGCGATGGCACTGTCAAAAGCAACTGCCGCATGCGCTGTAAACTCCGGCGGACTCGATCGCGGGTAATGCCTGGAGTCTTCAACCGACGGTAGGCTGCGATCGCGGGAGCGGTTTGCAGATAGCGCAGACTGTGATCGATCGCTGCCACCAACGCTTTTCGATCTGGCACTGTGCCGAAATCGCCTTCAAACTGCCCAGTGGGGTATAAACGGCTTGCCCCGACGAGGCTAAAAGGCGATGCCAACCGCAGCGGTGCTGGAGGCTTAGCTGGTGGCGTTGACGGCTGTATGGAGCGTTCAACAGCAGGAGGTTGCGAGTGTGCAGGTAATGCTGTCAGCCAGAAACCAGCAACGCTGAATCCAACCCAGGCGCTGACAGGCGCGATCGTCCTTAATCTCATGCTGCCGTCCGCTTAGAAACGCTCCACACTGGAGCTAAACACTGGTTCCACGCGGATGCCCAACACGCGAGAGGGGCGCAAAACCATGTACTCTCCCTGCACGTTTTTGATGGGGATAGTAATGAAATCATTAGAGCTGGCTTTGGGCACCAGTTCACTGCTGTACCACTTTTGAAAGTCTTGAATCGTAGCAAACCTCACTTCTTCGCGGTGTCCACCTTCAATCAAAAGATGTACCGCATACTCAGTGGGTGTACGAGCATACTTGCTGCTACGCCGTTGGTCGCCAGTGGTTCCCTGGTTTGGCGTCCCTGTAGCACCTGCTACGGCATCGCCCGGTCGTGGTTGGTTGAAATTTTCTGTCATATTCTGTTCCCTTAATTGCGTGAGAACCGTCCCAATGAGCAATGCCGTTCGATTGAATACCTTAACATTCCCTAGAAAAGGTGGCTAATGATCAGCAAATGAATCGATTAGCAAGAAGCGTCACACGCCTTAGAGCCTAGTTTACCTGTGGATGCTCACGAGAGTAAATTAAAGCGCTGTAGCTGGGTTTGTACCAGGGAGGGAAGTGTTTTGTGGAGTTGAGCTTTGTCTTGGAAAACGAGCCGATTTTGACTGGGGAGATCGAAGGGAAACTGTCCGGGCAAATCTGGGCGTTCCATTTGAGTCAGCACAATTTGTTCCGATCGCTTGCACTGCAACGCATAACCAACTTCAACGCAAACTTTGGGGCTAGGGATCAGTTGAGGTGGCGTGCTATCAATTTTGGCGATCGAGGTACCATCGGCAATAAACAGTAAACTTTGACGAATCGATCGCATCATCGTGCTGCCCAGGCGTGTAGGACCATCGGTCAGACGATGAGACTCAACCAGTGTCAAGGGTAGGCGCGATCGTGAGTTGAGTTTTTCGATCAGGGTTTGCAGTTCTTCGCGCAACAGGTCGCTAGATTCACTATATTCCGTCTGGTAGCAGAGAAAGATCGTCGGCTCCAGATGCGTCATCGCGTCTTGCTTAGAGAAATAAATTTCATGGCTGCGTAGATCGATATTAGCGATCGCGTAACCACCACTTCCTTCAATATAAAACTCAACTGTTTCCCCTTCTAGATAGCGCTGAAACCAAACGGCTTGTTTGACCTCCTCGCTGTCTTCCAAAAAATCTGCCCGCAAGCCTGACTTTAACAGGCTATTTTTGCTCAAACGCAGATCGTGGGGACGTTTTTCTAATTCTTTAATTGGCTCATATTCCTGGAGATACCAGGCTTTTAGGGCAATGATTGCCATTCTGCACTCTGCCTCGTCGGATTTAAAACAACAACAGCACCCAAGCCTCTACTCCCTGAGTGACATCCCCTTGTTGGCATATTGTATACAGAGTTGAACTGATTGCATACCCTAAAAAGGTAATCAAAGGCATCAGTTTCATTGCTCCCTATTCACTAAGCAGGGATATATCAAGTTTCCGTCTGGATGCTGCTGTCGTTCAACGAGACAGATGTTAAGTAAAACAGCACTCTTACCTCTTGAACTAACTTGAACGTGGCTGTTTCTCTGCCAGGGAAGCTGTGTTGCTTCAACTATTAGAATAGGCAACTACTGAAGTGGAAGCAAGCGAATGAAACTAAAGTTTGTGCTTGTTCAACAAACTACATTAAGGTCTTTCAGTAGACGCTTAAGCGATCGACCAAACGATTGATCCGGTTAATCAGGCAGCGTCAGACTGAAAAGCCGTTGGAAATCGGTTCTGCTACCACTGTTTGATTAACAAGAGCCAACAAGCACGATCGCTCACTTAACGGCAACCTAGACTCTCACGAGTGTTCACGCCTGTAACGGGGTTAACGCCTTTGGCGCGCTTGCAGAGTTGGGTAATGTCGTAGCGATCGACGATGGCATCTGTAAAGTCTGCCCCAGTGATCTCTGACTCATCAAAAATGCTGCGAGAGAAGGTAGCACCCGTGAGAATGGCATTAGACAGGTTGGCTTTGTAAAGCGTGACGCGATCGACCAGCGCGTTCGTTAGGTTTGCACTGGTTAAATTGGCTCCCAAAAGATTGCCTTTGGTGAGAATGGCACCAGTCAGATTTGCCTCCGCGAAGTTGGTGCTCCGCATCTCAGCCGCTACAAACACGCTGCCGATGAGATCCATTTTTGAGAAATCGCGGTTCTCTAAATGGGTATTGCTATAGTTGATGGTTTTTGCCTGAGCAAAGGCAGGTCTGGCACTCAATAAGATCCATAACCACGCCAGCGCGATCACCAGCAAGACAACAAACATTCGTTTGAAAAAGTTGATTGATAGCAGTTGCATGGATCAGAACCCTGTTAGGGGGTGTTAAGCGTGAGTGGCTTACAACTACTGCGCTGGCACAGTCCAATCGTCGCCAATACGGATTGTCAGGTCAGATTCTAAATCGCCCGTCGAATCTGCCTCTATTTTGCCAAAGCCCAGAATTTTTTTCAGCTCTTCGGCACCGTTTAAGTCTCCCTGCTGAGCAATAATCTGAGTCTGGTTCTGCTTATCAGACCAGTCAGCGGCAAGGTAGACATTATAAAAGCCTAGTTTTGCTAAATAACCGCGCATTTGGTTAGCGGCATCGGGTCTAGTGGAGGCGTTTTGAATCGCAATTTTTAAGTCACTGGCAGGACGCGCTGGGTTGGGTTGGGTTTCTGTGGCATCAAAGTACTGACGCATTACGCGATCGCGCCCTTCTGGATTCATGATCCAGTAGCTGGCAACAAATTCGTTGGGGGTGCTAAACCGACCCGGCAGCATCACCATTTTGAAGCTACCTTGACTGAGCTTTCGCCCTGCTCCAGTAAGTGCCAGCATTTCTTCCAGGCTCAGGTTAGTGTCAAGATACTTCTGCACCCCTGAGATGAGTCCTGGCAGGCGTGGAATGACGGTCGGATTGGTTAACCGTTTGAGCAGCGCTTTGAGCAACGTTTGCTGCCGCTGTACCCGTCCAATATCACCGTAGGCATCGTGACGGAAGCGGGCAAATTGTTCTGCCTGGTCACCATTAAGCGTCTGTAAGCCAGCAGACAAGTTGATTTTCAGTTTCTGGGTTTGATCCACATAGGACATTGGTTGCGGGACGTACACTTCAACGCCACCGAGTAGATCAACCATTTCCCGGAAGGCTTCAGTATCAACCCGAACGTAGCGATCGATGGGGAGACCATTCAAAACACCGCTAACGGTTTTAGCCACTAGATCGGGACCGCCTCTTACGTTTGCATCGTTGATTTTGGTGACGCCAACGCCAGGAATGTCAACCTGAGTGTCACGCGGAATCGACAATAGCTTTACAGAATCGTCGCCGGGATCAACTCGTAGCAGCAGTATGGTGTCGCTGCGACCATTGAAGAGTTCTTTTGAGCCTTCTGGAGCGCCAGGGACACGATCGATGCCCATCACAAGAATATTTACCGGACGCCCGACCTGGTATTGAAACCCTGTTTGCCAGCGATCGCTCACAGGTGACTGATTACCGTTTTGGCTGGCTGCAATGCCCGTAGGTAAGGGAACCATCAATGCCAGCGTGACACCGATCGCCGTGGAGACAGTCGCTGCCGCAACCAGTGCTAACCCTTTGAGAAACCGATTAACCGGGGAGGAATTACGGGATAACGTCGCGATCGTAGGCTGAGATGGCGTCGTAAAACTTAAGCGACTGTTGGACTGATCGGGATACTCAGGCGGTTGGTTGGACGGTTGAACATCTGCTCCTCTTTCGATTTGTGTCACTACAACAGATACCTCTTGCTGAACTTAGGCAACGACAGCCCACCCGATCAGATGATTGAATCGAACTTGTCGAGATTATAGCGTGACCATGCGGGTGCCCCAATTTTTAAGGAGGCGTAATCCCGTCGGTATAGCCCTCTCAGGTAACCTTGACAAAACTGCTTGCAACTGGGTTTAAGTTGATTACAACACAGCGTTGGGTGAGCGGTCAGCGATCAGCTTTTTGCTCATCGGACTGCGGCTATACATTTGAACATCGCTGGCAGGGTATAGCAAGGCAGTAACTGCGCGTTAAAACCGCTCCACTCTGCTCCATTGCGTTTTTTAGCTAACCTGATCTGAACACGCGCTCTGGCTAGTATAGCCATAGCCATTCTGGTTAGGACGGGGTGCAGAGGTGGAACCCCTGGCTGGGGGCATTGCCCCCACACCCCCTTTGATCCCAATGTCCCAAGCTCTGTGGCGGCAGCTATAAGACCACATTTAATGCGAGGGCTTTCCTGATCAAATGGTGTCAGCCTTGAAGAAAGATAGAGAAGCCTAGCCCCCCGCTACACACTGCTGGTGACATCTACAACCACAGCAGCCCCTTTAAAACAATCGATCGACTCTACACACGCGGTTGGAGAAAGCTGTGAAAAACCGTAATTGGCTGAATATTTCTGAATATGCACTGCTCATTGGGGCGGGTATTGGCTCACTGGCATCCGCTGCCTCGCAGCAAATTCTCTTTACTGCCGCACCCGTATCGGCGTTGTTGCTGGTTAATTTGCTCAATCGCCGCCGCTTAGAAGACGTAACGCTGGCTCATACGGATGTATCGATCGCGCAGTTAGACCAAAAATTTGCTGACGAGCTAATCTCACTCCGACAGCAAA
>JBBSHC010000287.1:0-5431 GCA_038253425.1 Leptolyngbyales cyanobacterium
AAATCAGCCTGCTTGAGCTTCCCAGAAACGACGTGATAGGTCAGGATGCGGGAAAGTTGAGGCATATTTTGCACCAGGGTTTGCACGGTTCCGGGCGGCAGTTTGGCAAACGCCTCATCGGTTGGCGCAAAGACGGTAAAAGGACCGGGGCTGCGTAACACATCAACTAATCCAGCCGCCTGCACTGCTGTGACAAGCGTTTTAAAGGAATCGGCATTGACGGCAATATCAACGATATCGGGCATGGGAGGAAGGGGGGTAGGGAGTAGGGAGTAGGGAGTAGGGAGTAGGCAAAAGTGGAGAATAGGGAGGCGGAGGATGCAGGGGAGGCAGAGAAAGAGTTGTTTTTCTCCTGACTCCTGACTCCTCTCTTCCTTATCTACCGATACTCTTGATGCTGAATGTTGCGGAGCCGTGCTTCTGGGCGTTTGAAGCGATCGAGTTGGGCTTCAAAAAAGGCGCGATTTGCTTCCAGATGCTTTGGATTCGGATCGTCGAGGGGATATAGCAGCGCGGTTCGTAGTGCCTGGATGACGGCTGAAGTAACGCAGTACATCGATCGCTGAAAGCTAACTCCCAGTTGGATGAGCATATCGTCTTCACCGCGACAGTGTTGGCGGTAGTAATCTACTAGATAGGGCGGTAGAAAGTGCAGCATATCCTGCATCAACAGCGTGGGTGGAATGCCTGCTGTCCCTATCGGAAAGACATCGGCGTAGAGAATGCCAAAATGGAAGTCTTTTTGCTCGTCGGGTACTTGCTTTGCCTGCGCGTTGTAAGACTTGGTGCCCCGGAACGGTGAGGTACGGTAGAAGACTGCTTCCACGTAAGGCAATGCCGCTTCGTAGAGCCACATAAAGCCTTTTGCTTTGGGAATAATTTCGTAGCACTCGCCCCGGATATAGACGTGGTGGTAAATGGGGCGACCCGCGATCGCAAAAATGCCGTTCACCAAAAAGTTCATCGCTTCCGGGACGCTGGTCATTTTGCCCTCATCGTATAGATCCGACATTTCAAAGAACACAGGAGCCATCACTTCCCAAAACAGCCCCAGGTTGGCGTAGTAGGACATTTGCCGACACTGTTCCAGAAACATATCCGGGAACAGCTTATAGAGTCCGAGCATCGCTGGATTGTATTTGAAGTACGCCCGAATGGCGCGATCGGCGTTCGCTTTGTACTCCTCGCTATCGAGGTAGGGATCGAACTGTCCGCCCATGCCCCGATGCCAGAGCATCGATCGCATACATTCTTCGGCAAACTCCATGTTGATGCGATCGTGCCAGAGGTGATGGAACAGTCGGGGCATTTTGACCGTTTCCCCCTTCTCCATAAACGCCAGCAGTTCTGGATGCGCCGTTGCTTCGCCTCGCCAGATCCGCAAATCGGCATCATCACCTGCGTAATGGTTGTGCAGTTCCAAGTACTCTTTCGGCAAGAAATACTTGAAAAACGGCAGCGGATTCAGAAACTCCCGCTCGGCAATATACAGCAGATCGCGCCAGTAGAAATCCATCGGCACCGCATACGCCTTGTACAGCCCAATAATTTGCATCAAGTTCTCTGGCGTATCCGGCAGCATCGTACCACCCGCTTCCAGGCGATGCACAACATCCGCAAATTCATGCTGAGAAGGCGGTAAAAGAGTTTTGGTAAGAGTTTGAGTCGTCATGGGTTGAGGAGTTTTGAGGTTTACATTCGCCTTCTGTAGAGACGTTACATGTAACGTTCCTACTTGCTTGCTATTTGCTGACCGCTACTGATGGGCAACGCTGCCACGATCGCGTTTGTTGTTGGTTCACTCCAGCGAAGGAGCCAGGTCGGTTGCACACCCAGAAAGACAATGACGACTGCCAGTACGAGTGCTGGTAACTGCTCTGACCATGTGACGTTGGGGTAATACGCCGTTGCGTTGTCGAGTTTGCCGAAGCAGGTGCGGTTGAGCAGAATGACGAAGTAAACAGCGGTCAAACCACTGGCAATGATGCACAGCAACGTGGGGATGGGGAAAACCGGAAAACTGCCCTGGAAGACCAGAAATTCTGCGATGAAGCCGACTAGACCGGGAATGCCAGCGCTTGCCATGCCGCTGAGAATGAGTAGGGCACTGGTCAAGGGCAAGCCGCGAATGGGATTCAGTAGCCCGTTGAGTTTGTCTAATTCACGGGTGCCGACTTTTGCTTCGATAACGCCCACCAGGTAAAACAGAATCGCCAGAATTAAGCCGTGGCTGACCATTTGCCCGATCGCGCCCAGCAAGCTCAAAGGCGTACCCGCTGCACAGGCGACCAGAACATAGCCCATATGCCCGATCGAGCTGTATGCCACCATCCGTTTAATGTCTTTCTGAGAAATGGCGGTGAGAGAGCCATACATCACGGTGACAACACCAACGATCGCCAGTCCTGGAGACACCAGCGACCAGGTATCTGGAAACAACTGCAAGCCAAACCTCACGATGCCATAGGTGCCCAGCTTTGCCAGAATGCCACCCAACAAAATCGCAACGGGCGGGGATGCTTCGACATAAGCATCAGGCAACCAGGTGTGTAAGGGAATCAGCGGCGTTTTGATGGCAAAGCCAATGAGCAAGACAGTCAGCAGAATGAGTTGTGCCTTGAGCGGCAAGTCTTGCGTGTGAATCGCCCCGTAGTCAAAGCTTGATGCACCGCTGAGCCAGGTTAAGCCCAGGAAGCCAACCAAAATCAACACGCCTGACACTGCGGTGTAGATGAGGAACTTCATCGCCGCATAGTCTCGTTTGGAGCCACCCCAGATGGCAATCATGAGATAAAGCGGCACCAATTCGACTTCGTAGAACAGTACGAACAGAAGCAAATTCTGTGCCAGAAATGCGCCTGCAATACCGCCACAGACCAGCAACGTCAGCGCGTAGAATAACCGCGATCGCGCCATTTTCTGGCTGCTGCCATAAATCACAATCCAGATTAGCAGACTGTTTAGCGCTAGTAGCGGCAACGACAAGCCATCCACTCCGAGCCGATAGGTCAATCCCAGCGACTCAAGCCAGGAAAGCGATTCCTGCATCTGAAACCCAACCTGACTGAGGTCAAACTGAGCCATGAGTACGATCGTCCAGAGAAGGTTGAGACTGGCGATCGCTAACGCTGCTAACCGCGATCGAGACTCAGGACAAACAACAAGTAGCAAGACACCAACGATCGGTAGCCAGATAAGAGTACTGAGCATAGTAAGAAAGGACGAGGGATGAACGAAAAGAATTATTAGCCGTAGGGACGTTCCATGGAACGTCCCTACAACGTTGACCACATAACCAGGAAACCAGCTAGAGCAGCACCAACCACGATCGTCAGCGCATAAGATTGAGTCTGACCGGGTGTACTGTACTTCAAGCCCTCACCACCAAAGAGAGTGGCGATGCCCAAGAAGTTAATGAAGCCATCCACCACGTAGCGATCGAACCAGGAGGTCAGCCGCGACGCGAGTGCAACCCCCAACACAATGCTCATCCGGTAAATCTGGGGGGTGTAGAAATCGTAGGCAAGCAAATCCTGGAGGGGTTTCCAGGGAAACTGAACGGGCTTGGGAATCGTGTTGCCCAGATAGACAACGGCACCGAGGCTGCAACCAAAAATGCTTGACCACAGCAGCAGCAGCGCCACGTCTTTGTTCAAACTTTCCCAAGCGGGCAGCAGTGACAGCGCTTGCAGCACGATCGGCACATGCAGTACAAAGCCCAACAACACCATCATCGGCAGCACCATTGACCAGTGAACTTCCGGCGAGCGTTGCGCCATCGGGTGCGCCTGACCGCCAAAGATGCGACAAAACACACGCACCAGGCTAAAAGCTGTTAACCCGTTTACCAGCAGCACTAAGCCAACGAGCCAGGGCTGCGTTTGCCATAGCCCGTCTGCCAGTTGCAGTAGTGCCCAAAAGCTACCAAAGGGTGGAAAGGCAATTAAGCCAGCCGTGCCCACTAAAAACGCCAAGCCTGACACCGGACGACGCGACCACAGCCCGCCCAGTTGGGTAAGATCTTGCGTAATGCTGTTCCAGATAATGGAGCCGACGCTCATCACCAGCAGCGCGATCGCCACAGCATGGGTCAATACCAGCAACAGCGCGGCTTCGGTCTGTTCTGTGCCGACCGCAATAAAGACCAATCCCATATAGGCGCTGACTGAGTAAGACAGCGTGCGCTTGATGTCAATTTGGGCGATCGCAATCAACGAACCACCGATCGCGGTAATACCACCAATCCACACCAACGCCGCCATGACAACAGGCGACAGCATCAGCACAGGAGTCAGCTTAATCAGCACCCAGGCTCCCGTCGCTACTACCACCGAGTTCCGCAAAATGGTACTGGGCAGTGGACCTTCCATCGCTTCATCCAGCCATAGGTGCAGTGGAAACTGAGCGCATTTCCCCATCGGACCCGCAATCAGCGCCAGTCCCACCAGCGTGATGACTGTTGGATCAACCGTCGCAGACTGTGCCCACACCGCTAGTTCTGTAAAATTCCAGGTGCCAGCCAACGGTAACAGCGCAATCACCCCCATCAGTAACACCAAATCACCGACCCGCTTGGTGAGAAACGCATCACGGGCACCCGTTACCACCAGCGACTGATTAAACCACAGCCCCACCAGCAAATAGGTGCCCAGCGTCAGGATTTCGAGAATGATGTAGCTGAAGAACAGCGAGTTGCACAGCACCAGCGCACACATCCCGCCTTCAAACAGCGCCAGCAGCGAGAAAAAACGCGCCCAACCCCAATCCATCTCCATGTAGCCGATCGCGTAGATCTGTGCCAGCAAATTCAAGCCCGTGATCAACACCATCGCGCCAACAGTCAGCGAAGATGCCTCTAGAGACAACGTTAAATTCAGATTGGCAACATCAAGCCACGGAAAGAAGAATTGCTGTGGCGGTTGGTGCCAGGTGGCTGGCAGCGCTATCAGCCCATGTAAAAACGCAAAAAACGTCATCACCACATTGGTGTAGCCCGCAGGACGTGGTCCTGTACGACGCGCGATCGACGGAAACCAAAGTACAGAAAGTCCGGCACCTGCTAACGCATAGCAAGGCACCAACCAGATGCTCTGGAGGAGGAGTTGGTCCATAAAACGACCCCAATTTTAAAAGGCTTGATGCATGTGAGCGTTCACTACAGTTGCGGCAAACAACTGAACGCTCTAGAAACAAACTGTGTTTGCTCTAATCAAAATCATATGGCATTAGTGCATCATTAAAAATCAATGATTCTTATCTAATTTATAACTTTTTTTCTATGGTCAAAAGACATCAGGGCTGGAACGGCTCCGCTCTTTGCTGTCCGTGTCATCCTGAGCCTGGATTCTGGCTTGATCCCTGTTTTGGTTTGATGGGGCGAAAAGTGCGGTAGCGATTACGGGGAACGGGGTTGGGTTGCGCCGCACGAAAC
>JBBSHC010000288.1:0-5429 GCA_038253425.1 Leptolyngbyales cyanobacterium
GACGAGCTCCGTTAAATCAGGAAGAGATTAAACACTACTGCAACATCATGATGTATGAAGGTGTTGCAGCTATGATCACAGCGATTATTGATTCTGAAGAGTACCGCAAAGCGTTCGGTTGTTTTACAGTGCCGCACCAACGGCAACCACGCAGCTATGACTCACCGAAAGCCTACATGGAATCTCGTTTGCTCAACCACGAACGTGTTGGACAGCGAGGAATGTCAATTCCAACTATTTACTGGCACCAGCTTGGTCTGAAATGTGATGGTGGTGCTTGTCGTCATCCCGAAGTCGATGAACAGGCGACAACAACTATTAATCAGGATGATTTGTCGAAACTGTTAAAGCTGTTGCAGTCTCAAGAGCACGAGAGTGTTTTAGCGTCGCTATCTCCAGCGCATAAAGCTATGCTACGTCGAGCGATCGGCTAACTTTCGTGCTAAGCCTAAGCCAGCAGGACACACCCTAGTGGTGTATCAAGCTACAACAACCGCATTGATGTACAAGCAATGAGCAGGAGGGACTCATTCATCTCTCCCGCTTATTGCTATACGTTATCGACTGTACGCTTTGCGCTATCTTTTAGATCTTCTTTGGCATTGCGTGCATGCGCTTCGGCTTGTTTTGCTTTGCCTTCAATCTGATCCTCAGGATCACCCGTTACTTTGCCAGCGGCATCTTGAACTTTGCCCTCGACGTTCTTAGCAGCAGCTTTAGCACGTTCTTCTAAACTCATGTTATGGCTCCCGTTTTTAGAGTTATTCAGGCGAACAGGCAGCGTTGATGTAACTCCTGCTCACCCTCTTACGATAGGGAATTTCTAAAGCCAAACCATCTTCCATAAGTTGTATTCTACGCAACAAACTTTGACCCCAACTATGCTTAAAGATCTACGTGATGTTTAAGCACAGTCAGTTAGAGGCGGAAAGTTAGTCAAATTGTTCGGTTGCATCTACCAAATCAGGTTCTTCAGGATTCCCATCGCGTTCGGTTCTAATCCATGTTGTTTCTGGTTTCGACAAAAACTTGAGGTAAAGCGGGATTTTCCAGAGAATGTAGAGTGGTACTGACAACAGAGTGCTAAGCGGCAGATGCTTTCTTGCAAATTTAGACCAGGCAGCAAGTACTGCAAGCAGGATGAGTAGACCCTCCAGCATCAGTAAGAGTAACGGAGCATACAGGTGATTAAGCAGGCTGACAGCGATCGCAACTGCTACCACTGCCATCCATAGCATCATCAGCAATGATAGGGGTGGCACCGAGAGGTCGATCGCAACAGCTAGTAAATCAAGCCGCCTTTGATTAATTCCAGCTTTTAACAGGCGTGGCACCTGGCTAAGCAACGTTTTTAAGTGACCATGCTCCCAGCGAGTTCGTTGGTTTTTAGCTGCTTGCTGTTGCCGTGGCAGTAGCCCTGTCACCTCTGCTTCCGCACAAAAGATCGCGGCATGTCCTGCAACAAGAAGGTCTAAGGAGAGCTGCATATCCTCAACAATATTGCTGCTGGCAAGCGAAACTGGATGAATGACTGTCCAGGGAAACGCCATGCCAGTTCCTGTTAATAAGCAAGGTAAATGCAATCTTGCTAACCCTAGTGGACGCACCAGGTTTTTAACTGTAAAAGCTAAAACTGACACTGCATCTTTAGGCGTTGGATTTGTGGGTTGAGCTAAGAGATAGGTTGCCTGTACGGGCTGTTGCTTCGCTACTGCTAAACCTGTAATTCGTGCGATCGCCTCAGCAGAGACTTCGCAATCGGCATCAATCATCACCACGACGTCGGGTGGATTAGACGCCAAAAGTTGCAAGCCAAAGTCTAACGCATAGCCTTTTCCGCGTTTTTCGGTATCCTCTCGCTCAATGACGCTTGCACCCATAGCGCGCGCTACTTCAGCGGTTTCATCACTACAATTATCGGCAATAACAATGAGTCGATCGTGCTCCTTTAATTGTGGTAGTAACGTTCTCAGCGTCATACCAATCCCGGTTGCCTCATTGTGTGCTGGAACCAGAACAGCGACGGTTGGCTGCAATTCCACCGCTATCTTTGATTTTTGCCGTTGTGGTAGAACTGCCAGAATGCATTCTACGAAAAAAACAATGACTGGAATCAGCAGTATTAGCGCCAGCATCAACACAAAGAGCTCAAGCAGCAGATTAATTAATTGGTTCATGGTGAAGATGCTGAGACTCTCACTGCTTATATGGATTTGTGCCTCAATCAACTAAATCTGACAGGTCTCGACTCTCTTAGCGAGACAGAAACAGAAACGTTAAGTTTGCTGACGGAGGAGCCTATCAAAACTGGCTACTTAATTGACGAAGAGCCACTAGGCTTAAGGATTTTCAAGCTCTCTAGCAATGCTGGCTTACTACTGTAGTCCTGTCCGTACTGGTTGGGCTGACTGTAAGAATCGGCTACATTCTTGCCAGGGTAATTTGGAACGACACCCAAGACAGGCAAACGGAACTTATTCAAATCAGCAAGGACTTGAGTCAGTACAGACCGCTTCGTTTTCGCAATACCAGCAATCATTAATAGCCCTTGAGACTGAGCACCTAAAAAGTTGGCATCAGAAAACTCTGAAAGCGCTGCCGTGTCATAAATAACCAGATCATATTGAGTGTGCAGCCTTTGCATAATCGCCTGCATCTCAGTAGAAGCAAGCAAGCGACTAGAATCGGCTAAGGTTTGCCCCGACGTGAGTACAGAAAGATTGCTTTCCATAGGGGAGCGCTGGATCCCCTGCTCCAACTCTGTTTTGTTAGAAAGTACCTCGCTCAAACCAACTGCGTTTGATAAATTGAGCAGCGTATGAATTTGAGGAAACCGTAAATTTGTATCTACTAACAAGACACGCTGACCCATACTTGCGGCTTCTAATGCCAGGTTCAGCGCGATCGTCGTTTTACCATCGCCAGGCTCTGCGGAACTAACAACGAACGAACGAACAGGGGGATTGGAGGCAAGAAAGCGAATGTTTGTGTACAGTGAATTGAATGCTTTTGAAAAGGCATCGAACCGTACAGTTGAAGGAGAACTTGTAAGTTGATTCACCCCGTTCTTGAATGGAATAACACCTAGAAGCGGCACTTGCAGCGCCCCATCCATATCTTCTGGACTGTAGAAGACGTTTTTATACTTCTCTTTAAGTAAAGCTGCTGCCAACCCAAGTAGCAAACAGGCTCCTAACCCAGCAATCAAGAGTTTTGGTTCAACGCTTGCTGAGGGAAGGGGATTATTTTTGCTGTCACGCGCGATCGCGGGTGCTGAAACAATTTCCCAAGGCACCTCTTTTTGGGCGGCTTCAATTCGGAGTGTTTCGCGTTGAGTCAAAAATTGGTTAAGAGTCGTTCTAGCGATGTCTAATCGTTGTTTCAAGTCTGTGTACTGACGCACAACTACCGGAAACTCCTGGAGCCGCTGGTTCAAAAATGCCTGAGTTTGGGCTACAGCTTGTCGGCGTACTTGTAGCTGCTGCGCAGTGTTGGCAGCCGTGACTAACTGTTTAATCAAATCTAAACGGAGCGCATTTTGAAAAGACAGAATGCGCGGATCAATAGACGCATTGGACGCCGACGCCCTCAGACCTAAATTTTTGCGTGCTTCACTGTCTAACAATTGCTCAAACTTGGCTTCCTGTTCCCTCAGCCCTTGAATAACAGGACTGCGTTCGTTGTACCGTGCTGACTTAGCTGCGATCTGAGCCTGAACCTTTTTCAGTTCAGCAATTAAACCTTGGTAACTAGTATTTTCACTAAGTGAAGCAGCAGCCAAAGCTTCTTCTGGCGTCACTCCTAGCTGTGTCTGCAAGCGGTTAAAAAGCGCCTGTTGCTCGACCAGGTTGCGTTGCGTTTCTAGTTGCTGGGCTTGAACATCCTGCACCTGCTTGGATAGCCCTGCACCTTCTGTTTCTGGGTCTGTAATGCGATAGCGTTGCTTTAACGTTTGTAGTTCTGCCTCTAAATTATTCACCCGTTGTTGTAGGCTTGGAAGCTGATCTTCAATGAACTGGACGCCCCCACCAATACGCGTTTTGCGATCTTCAAGGCTATAACGCAGATAACCATCAGAAAGCTCTTTCAAGATAAATTCGACCTTCTGTGGATCTTTACCTTTGTAAGTGACCTCAACCACTTTAGTTGGATCATTCGTAACGGAACCCAACTTTTGTGATTCAAAATCATGCCGCTTGATCACAAGATTCTTCCCAAGAATGTCGCCCATGAGTGAATTTGCTGTCACGTCGGGATAGCGACGTTGAACCTTTGTTGCGATCTTAGTTAAAAGCGCAGGGCTTTGCATGACCTGAAGAAGGGTTGGATAATCAATGACCTCAGGCTGCTGTGTTAATGGACGGGAAATGGCGGACGGATCCGACAAACGAGCATCAGAGGTAATCGGTTCTACTAGAACTTGAAACCCGCCGCTATAGATGCGGGGACGATTCAAAGTGGAGTAGGCAGCCAGAGCCATCAACGCCGTTGTTACCCCAGCGATAAGAAGAGCATTGCGCTGAACAATTCTCAGTAGGGGCGATAAATCCAGCCCCTTTTGTTTTCCGGCAAATTCGGCTGGCTCATCACCCAATGCACCGCTCCCAGTCGAACGGGCGCGATCGCTGAGCGGTAAATCTTGAGTGTATTGTTCAGCTTTCATAATGTCCTCTACCTACCTTATTGACTCTCTGCACCGAAAAAGGCTGATGATACAAGCGCATTGCAAATTCTAACGACGGAAAATTGAGAAAAGTCCTAACACGCCACCAAGCGGACCCAGTACATTTCCTGCGACATCTGTGATACCAGCAAGCGTATTGCGATTGACAACCACAACATCGTTGTTACGCAAGGGTGGATTACTTTTTTCATCCAGTTTCTCTGAAAAATTGACCGCAATGGTGCGGCGATCGACCGTACCATTCGGATTCAGACGAATTAACTCCACAGCCTTCTTCGCTCGACCACTCTTAAAACCGCCAGCCGCCAAAATAGCCTGATTCAATGTCGTGTTGGGCTTAACAGCAACAGCTCCAGGTGTTGCCACTTCACCTACAACATTAACCTTAATAGTGTCTGGAGAAAAATTACTGCTGGCGACTTGAAGTGCTTCTGTTGTATCAATTTTCTCAGCTTTTGGAATGACAATTGTGTCACCATCACGAACCCGAACGTCCTGAGTTAAATCACCAGCGTCTAAAAAGCGCCACAGATCAATATTGATTGTTTCTTCTCCGCCGGAAGCTTGCGGACGACGAATCTGAATTTGACGAATGTTAGCCTGTTCAGTAATCCCGCCAGCCGTTTGAATCGCTTTACTTACAGTTGGCCACTGACTTCCACCCTCGTTCCCTTGACCCGCCGTAACGTTCTGATTAGCGTTAGTTTGCGTACTTACAGCAGAACTGCTGACTAAGTTACTGGCA
>JBBSHC010000289.1:0-5426 GCA_038253425.1 Leptolyngbyales cyanobacterium
CAAGAATTAGAGCAGTTGCTGATAGACGCTGAGGTACGCGATGGGCATTAACGAAGATGTTTACTACGAAGGTGGTCCGCATGTGGGCGACCTGATGGTTAACTTGCTGTTGGGCTTTACAGTCATTTGCTTGCCTTTAACAGTGGGTGCGATCGTCAGAGCGTTCTGGCTACGTTACCGTATTACAAACCGACGCATTTCTGTGACGGGTGGCTGGATGGGTCGCGATCGCGCTGACATCATTTATTCAGAAGTCGCTAAAATCGTTACAGTTCCTCGTGGTTTGGGGCTTTGGGGCGATATGGTGATTACGCTCAAAGATGGTAGTCGGCTGGAGTTGCGATCGTTGCCTAAGTTCCGCGAAACCTATGATTACATCAGCGATAAGCTATCTCCCAGAGCGCAAGCTGCTAGTGGTTCACTGGGTGGTCAGGGCTAGGCGTACAACTAAGTGGGTGTAATACCCCTACTTGCACACCACTGTCAACGTACCTGTATGCTTATCACTATTAAATAGATACAGTCAGATTCAAACTGCTCAACGTACGAGAGGCAACATTCGGCGAATGGACTTCGGTATTGGGTTTCTTTCCAACAACATCATGCTGCCGATCCTGGATTTCTTCTACGGGATCGTGCCGAGCTACGGATTAGCCATTGTGGCTTTGACCTTGGTGATTCGTTTTGCACTGTATCCTTTGAGTGCGGGCTCGATTCGCAGTATGCGCCGTATGAAGGTCGTTCAGCCTGTGATGCAAAAACGGCAGCAGGAGATTCGCGATCGCTACAAGGATGATCCTGCTAAGCAGCAAGAAGAGATGGGCAAGGTCATGAAGGAGTTGGGTAACCCATTGGCTGGGTGCTTCCCGCTCTTACTGCAAATGCCAATTTTGTTTGCGCTGTTTGCCACACTACGGGGATCACCTTTTTCGGATGTGCCTTACTCGATCAATCTCCAAATCCTACCCAGGGAGCAAGTCGAGCAGATTCAACCCCAGGCTTTTACAACGGCACCGCAAAACATTTACGTTTCAGAGGGCATACATGCGCCTGTAACAGCGATCTTGCCGGGTGGTAATAAGCTAGCCGTGGGCGATAAAACGAAAGTTGACTTCCAGACAGTTGAAGGCAAAACGCTACAGGCGCTGTTGGAAGAGTACCCTGACACCAAGCTGGCTCCTCGGTTTGAAGTAGCAAGTGGTGCCGAGCGAGTCAAGATCAATGCTGATGGCACGATCGAAGCGCTTCAACCTGGCGATGTAACGATTAAAAGCGTCGTCCCTGGGCTTGCCGCAGACAAAGGGTTTTTGTTTATTGACAAGCTCGGTAGAGTCGGCGCAATCGATCCAGATGGTGTAATCCACTGGGATATTGTCGGCATGATTGTCTTTTTCGGGCTGAGCCTGTACGTTAACCAGTTGCTCTCTGGTCAGGGCAAAAGCGCGAATGCAAACCCTCAGCAGGAAACGATTAACAAGATTACACCTGTGCTCTTTTCGGGCATGTTCTTCTGGTTTCCCTTACCGGCTGGGGTGCTGATGTATATGACGATCGCGAACGTCTTCCAAACTATGCAGACGTTTATCTTGTCACGAGAACCTTTGCCAGCAGACATTTTGAAACTGGTTGAGGCAGAAGAGAAGACGATCGAAGCCAAAGCGACTGTCTTGCCCTTTGAACCCGGTCGGTCTAAAAAGGAGACTGACTCAAAAACGACGAAGAAAGAGGCAGAGTCTAAAACGAAAGAGCGGAAGGACGGGAAAGACGCGCCACCGTTTGAACCGGGCAGCAAGAAAAAATCTTGAGGTTGTGAGCGATGGATACAAGCCAGATGCAGCGTGGACAGCAGTGGTTAGAGTCGCTATTGCAATTGTCCGGTCTACCGTCAAGCGTTACTGCCGAGATGAATGCAAGCTTTTCTGAAGAGAGTTGCTGGCTGACGATCGATGATGCAAGCTTGACGCCAGAGCAGGTTCAGATTTTGACGGGAACTGGCGGTTCTGTTTTGGATTCGATTCAGTACTTAACGAACGCCATTCTGAACCTGAGCCAGGATCGAGAACAGCAGGGAGCCTTTACGGTAGAACTGGCAGGCTACCGTTTGCGTCGCTACGCTGAACTGAAAGCAATGGCAGAACAAGCCGCCGCTCAAGTGCAGCAGACAGGCGAAGAGTTTGAACTCAAGTCTCTCTCTTCAGCCGAGCGGCGTCAGGTGCATACGATGCTGAAGGAATATGTAGACCTGGGAACATTTAGTCGTGGGCAGGAGCCAGATCGTCGTCTGGTGATTCGTCCACTGCAATCGTAATCTTTTGTTCAAAGTGGCGATCGCCTTTAGCTTCGACAGTTATTTTTCATAAAAGTGATTCGCCTGTTGGTGATCTGGCAGTATGACACCAACTTCTAGGGCAAGCGTTGGTGACAAGAGGAAGCACGAGCAATGGAAGCTATTTACATTCCACAGTTGACTAAGGCACCTCAGCAGACAGAGGTTGTCAGCTTCAATGAAGTCATTCCAGAACTTGAAACGCTCACCCCCGTGCAGGGACAGTTGACAGTGACGCGCCGAGGAAGCTACCTCGAAGTGACGGCAAAGGCAGAAACAATCATTACGCTGACTTGTCATCGCTGCTTACAGCAGTATAACTATCGTTTGGCGATCGCTCCGTCTGAGCTGATTTGGCTAGAAGACACGACCGATCCGGTTCCCTCTGTGCTGCTCGATCGGGACATTGCTTCTTCGGAAGACCTGGTTGAGACGTTACCGCCGAAAGGGTATTTTAATCCTGCAACCTGGCTGTATGAACAGTTCTGTCTAGAAATTCCGCAACGGCAGTTGTGTGATCAGTCATGCAAAGGCATCGAACTGGCGACCAGCGACACAGACCAATCCGCGATCGACCGTCGTTGGGCATCGTTAGAAGCACTCAAGAATCAGCTTCGTCATTAGAAATTAAAAAGGCTAAATTAGAGCATGTCTGAAAATTTGCCCTAAGTACATCAGAGCTTAATCAAAGGTATTTAAAACCCAGGTTCTAGACATAACCGTCTATAACCTGGTTTTCGCCTGGTCGATTTGGCTTAGTTGAATTTAAAGGAAACACAACTTCCCTCGCTTTTTAATTTGTCCTTTTTAATTGGAATTAGTTCATCATGAGTTTCAGCGATGAATTTGAGCTGCTGCTACGGGCGCGTTATCCGCTCATCTATATCCCCACTCGTGAAGAAGAACGCCTTGAAGCAGCGATCGCGCAATCGGCAAAACAACAGGGTAATCGTGCTGTCTACATCTGGGATTTTGTTGATGGGTATCAGGGCAACCCAAACGATGCTGGTTTTGGCAAGCGCAATCCACTACAAGCGTTAGAATTTGTCGAAAAGCTGCCAGCTACAGCAGCAGCCGTTTTCATTTTGCGTGACTTTCAGCGCTTTCTTGAGGATGTCGCCATTTCGCGTAAATTGCGTAACCTGGCACGGTTGCTGAAAGCACAACCCAAAAACATTGTCATTCTCTCCTCCCAGGTCACCATTCCCGATGAACTCAGCGAAGCCTTGACTATTCTAGAATTTCCGCTTCCGGCAGCAGCAGAAATCAGAATTGAGGTAGAACGGCTGCTCACCGCTACGGGACGATCGCTGGAGCAGCGTGTGCTGGATGAACTAGTGCGGTCCTGTCAGGGCTTGTCAATGGAACGCATCCGTCGCGTGCTGGCACGAGCGATCGCGCTGCATGGTGAGCTGCGCCCCGAAGATGTTGAACTAATCCTGGAGGAAAAACGGCAAACCATCCGTCAAACGCAAATTCTCGATTTTTATCCAACTACTGCTAATATTTCGGACATCGGCGGACTTGATAATCTGAAAGACTGGCTACTGCGGCGGGGCGGTGCCTTTTCTGAACGGGCACGGCAATATGGTCTACCGCATCCGAGAGGGCTGTTGCTGGTGGGCATTCAGGGTACGGGGAAGTCGCTCACGGCAAAAGCGATCGCCCATCACTGGCACTTACCCCTTTTGCGTCTGGACGTCGGGCGTTTGTTTGCTGGGCTGGTTGGTGAATCCGAGTCCCGCACTCGTCAGATGATTCAACTTGCTGAAGCTCTTGCCCCGTGCATTCTTTGGATTGATGAAATTGATAAAGCGTTCGCAGGTGCTGACGGTAGAGGGGATGCTGGCACGACCAGTCGAGTCTTTGGCACTTTTATTACCTGGTTGGCGGAAAAGACCACCCCTGTCTTTGTCGTTGCGACTGCTAACAATATCCAGGCACTGCCTCCGGAAATGTTGCGGAAAGGTCGGTTTGATGAGATCTTTTTTGTCGGCTTGCCGAGCCAGGAAGAACGACAGGAAATCTTTTCAGTGCATCTGTCGCGCCTGCGTCCCCACAACTTAAAGCAGTACGATCTGGAGCGGTTAGCGTATGAAACGCCTGACTTCTCTGGAGCTGAAATCGAACAGACCTTAATTGAAGCAATGCACCTGGGATTTAGCCAGAATCGAGACTTTGCCACAGACGATATTTTGGAAGCGGCAAGCCAGATTGTGCCTCTTGCTCGCACCGCCTACGAGCAAATTCAGGTTCTGCAAGAATGGGCAGCGGCTGGCAAGGCACGTCTTGCTTCAAAGCATAGTAGTTTGAGTAACCGCATTCAGCGGCAGATGCAACAATCTGATTAGCAGACGATACAATGCTGCCAGCGTCCTAGTGCTGAGGAACCTCATGAGTTGGTCGGATTTAACAAAAGTGCTGAGCGGTTTTTTGCTGGCGATCGCCCTGATTATTGGCGGTAGCTTTTTTGCGGCTCAATACCTTATTGCTCAGTTCACTGCACTACCACCGAAACCGATTTTTCCGAACGATACTCCTGGTGCTAAAGCAAAGCTTCAACCAGCGACCAGTAAGCCTGCTAGTGTCAAGCCAGTTGCCGTCAAGCCTGCTCCCATCGCTAGTCCTAGCGCCAGCCCAACGCCATCACCGAAGCCCAGTGATGCGGCTGGTTATCGTGCCCGTGTCACGCTCTCGCAAGGCTTAAATCTCCGCAAAAGCCCCAGTCGGGATGCTGCCCGGATCGGTGGCGTTGATATTAATACACGGATCACTGTGCTTGAAGACAGCCCTGACAAACAGTGGCAGCGGGTTCGCTTAGAGGGTAGTGGTCAAGAAGGTTGGGTTAAGGCGGGCTACACCGAGCGCAACAGCCAGTAACGATCGCGTCGCCGCTTTCATCTGGTTAAGCGTCTTTTGATAGCGCTCTTTTGATCCATGTTGAGTACCTCAACAGTCCAAGGATTCTAGGGTGGAGATGACAAGGAGCGATCGCGATCGCTCCTCTCTTGGTAACGCAAAAACAGGTTGCTGCAAAATAAGGCGGTTTCGCTTGCTACCGGTGCTTCCTGAATTTATTCATTGACAATCGCGTCTTCAG
>JBBSHC010000290.1:0-5424 GCA_038253425.1 Leptolyngbyales cyanobacterium
CCGCAGGAACCATTCTCAATTGGTATGAAGTGAAGCGTAACTTATTCAATCCACTCATTTCAGCGTTTATCCAAGACCATTTAGCGGAGCTGGCTGATGTTTAATCCACATCTCCACACTTCTGTCAATGCGTAACTCCTAAAGTATCAAGAAAAGCGATCGGTAACGGTGCGAAAATAACGATGCGAAACACACTCCTCTGTATTGGGTTACTCGTTTTGCTGGGATCAATCAGCAGTGCCAGTGCCACACCCAAACCGACCAAAGCGCCTTCTGCTGGTGCGGGTGCCCTGACTGGTACAACAGGCGTAGGCAAGCCAACCAAGCCGACGAGTGCCAGTGGACTGGTGCAAGCGTGGCAAACCTTTAAGGGCGCAAACGTTGAACTCTCGCTACCAGCGACGTATCGCGGCGGTAGCCCTGATACGCAAGGTATGCAACGGCTGCTTGCAGAGATTAAATCCCTGGGGGCAGAGTACGAACAAATTGCCCGCATGGTAGAGCAAAACCCAGACACCTTTTTGTTAATAGCGGTAGACCCGACCCCTGACCCTGCTGGAGGCATCACGAATGTAGTGGTGAGTGCCCTCAAGGTGCCCGAAACAGTGACAGCCGATGCTTATATTGATGCTGCAATGCAATCGTTACCGATACCCACCCGAACGGTAGAGCGCAAAACGGTGCAGGTGGGGCAACAGTCAGCAGTACGCTTGGTCACCGAAGCAAATCTTGCCTCTGGCACGGCTCGAACAGACCAGATTCGGCAGTTGATTTACGTGATCAAGCAAGATAATACGTTGTGGACAGTGACTTACTCTACGAGAGCAACTGACTATCCGCAGCGGTTGGCGCTGTTTGAGCAAAGTATGGAGTCGTTTAAAGTGTGATCGACTACCTTATCCCAACCCGGGGGTAGCAAAACGCCAGATACTCGCTCACCCAGCCAGCCAAAGCCGATGAAGCCAAAGCCACTGAAGCCATAATGCGCTTGCCTTTCGCAGGAGGATTGCCTGGGTTCCCACGACCTCAACTCGTCGCGATCGCGTGATCGTCCACACAAGCGGCTGTACTCTGTTAGAATGCAGAACTGCGGTATTCGCTCCCAGTCTTGGCGTCACTGCCTTTCAAACTTATCTCTGTCTGCCTTAGACTGACGCCGCGATCGGCGATAGGCCGATGTTACTTCTGGAGCTTTATGTCTTTTTCTACTCTCGGTTTATCCGATGCCATTCTTCGTGCCGTTACCGAACGCGGATACACCGAACCCACACCGATTCAGATGCAGGCGATCCCTGCGGTGCTGTCGGGTGGCGATTTACTAGCGGGTGCTCAAACAGGTACGGGCAAAACGGCTGGCTTCACTTTGCCCATCTTGCAGCGTCTCTCGGAAACGGGTCCAGCAGCCAGCAATCATAAGTTGCCGACAAAACGCGCCCCCATTCGAGCCTTAATTCTCACTCCAACGCGTGAACTTGCCGCCCAGGTAGAGGAAAGCGTGCGTGAGTATGGTCGCTACCTGAACCTGAACTCCATGACGATTTTTGGTGGAGTGGGTATGAATCCTCAGGTGCAGCGGTTGAAAAGCCGGATCGATATTCTTGTGGCGACACCGGGACGACTGCTAGACCATGTGCAGCAAAATACTGTAGATCTATCCCGCGTTGAAATTCTGGTGCTGGATGAAGCCGATCGCATGTTAGATATGGGCTTTATTCGCGATATTCGCCGGATCCTCGCGCTTCTACCCAAACAGCGTCAGAATTTACTTTTTTCTGCCACCTTCTCTAGTGAGATCAAAGCATTTGCATCGGGATTGCTCCATCACCCCACGATGATCGAGGCGGAACGCCGCCATGTCACTGCGGATACGGTTGCTCAGAAAGTTTATCCGGTAGACCGTGAAAAGAAGCGCCAACTGCTCACATACCTCATCAAGCAGCACAACTGGTATCAGGTACTGGTATTCACTCGCACCAAGCATGGCGCTGATCGGTTAGTGAAGCAGTTAACCGAAGACAAAGTCCCTGCGTTGGCGATTCATGGCAACAAAAGTCAGGCAGCCCGGACGCGTGCCCTGGCAAAGTTTAAAGATGGCAGCCTGCAAGTGTTGGTGGCAACGGATATTGCTGCGCGTGGCATCGATATTAGCGAATTGCCGCACGTGGTCAACTTTGAGCTACCCAACGTGCCGGAAGACTACGTGCATCGCATTGGTCGCACAGGTCGCGCGGGTATTGCTGGGGAAGCAAGTTCGCTGGTTTGTGTGGATGAACACAGATTGCTGGCAGACATCGAACGCTTGATTAAACAATCTCTGCCGAGGGAAGTGGTTGCTGGCTTTGAGCCAAATCCGCAAATTAGACCCGAACCCATTCAAAATGGTCGCCAACGCGGACAAATGCCCGATCGCGGCAAGCATTCTACCCGTTTTACTGCCAACCCATCCCAGTCAACAGTCGCGAAACCGAAGGCAAGACGAGCCGTAGCAGATGGAGAGCGATCGGGTGGGCATTCATCATCGCGTCGTCCCAGCGAACGTCAGCATTAATTTTGGTGCATCAACGTCAGGCTAACGGCGGCTAAACGGTAACTAATAAATTCAAGCATTAATAAATCCGATCGTCGCTTAGCCAGCGTATGCCATTGAGAGTTTTCCTTAGATGCTGGCTGTATTGAGACGACGAATAGCTTGTGCAAACTTGGGAACCGACCTGAAAAGCCCCGTGAGCTTCGTGCTGTGAGACCTTTCACGATCCGTCTTTGGAGCATTAAGAGTTGACTTCCTCAGAAGAACGCATCCAACCCCATCAAGCCAAGCACTCTTTTTTTGCTCGCTTGGGGCGATGGATCTATCGGTATCGTGGTTTCGTCATTCTTTTCTGGGTAGCACTGGTGGGATTGAGCCTGATGCTGACGCCGCAGATCGATCGTGCGCTCAAGGGTACGGGCACTGTGTATGAAGCAGGACCAGCCAATCAGGCAGAGCAAGAACTAAAACAGGCGCTGAATGTTGATTCCAATGCTCTGACGGCGGTTTTTCAAGAAGCTGAAAACAGTACGGCAAGAGAAACCAATGCAAATAGCACTGACGCACTAGTAAAGGTGATGTTCGCGCAGATTCGGGCTCTACCGTCCGTTGATGCGGCTGTCAGCGCGATCGAACAGCCTGCGTATCGGAGTGACGATGGACGCACACAGTACGGCATCATCAATTTAACAGTGAGTGGTATTGATGCGTTTCCAGTCATCGATCGCATTGAGCAGGTGCTAAACCAACGCACTCCAGGTCTGAAAACTTATCTTACCGGAAAACCCGTTGTCGATCGCAATGCCCAACGTCTAAGCAAGACGGATTTAGGACGAGCGGAACTCGTTGCTTTGCCGCTCACGCTCATCACGTTGCTGGTCGTTTTTGGCTCCCTTGTGGCAGCAGGAATGCCGATTGCAATGGGTGTAGTAACTGTTTCGGTAACGCTGGGACTTTTATATCTCGTCTCTTTAAAACTGAGTGTTTCAGTCTTTGCTTTGAATATCACCAGCATGATGGGGCTGGGGTTGGGCATTGACTATTCACTGTTGATTGTGAACCGCTTTCGGGAGGAACTCGTCACTGGTTCGGTTGAGCAGGCAGTAATCCGCACAGTGGATACGGCGGGTCGTGCTGTTTTTTTCTCAGGGCTGACGGTCTGTATTGGTCTGGTGTGCTTGCTGTTGTTTCCCATCTTGCTCTTGCGATCGCTCGGCGTGGCGGGTTCCCTTGTCGTTCTGCTATCGGTTGTAGCGGCACTGACGTTACTGCCTGCGTTGTTGGGGTTTGTGGGACACCGCATTAACTTAGGGCGGCAGCTTCAGCTTCAAGCAAGTGCTTTTTGGACGACGATCGCGCAGACGGTCATTCGCTACAGCCTGATCGCGGTAGTAGTGGTTTTAGTACTGGTGACTGGATTAACGTCGCCTTTTCGAGCCGCTCGTTTTGGGCTGGGTGATGCCAATGTTTTACCCGCTACCGATACAGCGCGAGAAGGCATTGACGTGCTGCGGCAGGCTTTTGGACCAGGGGAAGTGGCACCGATTTTGCTTGCAGTGAGCACTCAGTCGGCGGGCGATCGCATTCTCTCAGCACCCCACGTAGCAACCTTGTATAGGCTGGTGGCAGATCTCACTACCGATCCCCGCGTGGCAGGTGTGCGAAGCCTGGTCAATCTCGAACCAACGCTAACCCTGGAGGCTTACCAGCAACTGTATCGCATACCCAACCAACTACCACTACCGCTGGGAACGGCAGTCAAACAGTTAAGCAATGGCTCAACTACATTGGTCGTGGTGAATAGTCGCACGTCCAGCAATGATCCGGCATCGCGCGCCCTTGTAAAAGCCTTGCGGACGCGATCGCTCCCAGGGCTGCGGCTCCAGGTTGCCGGACAAACTGCCAACGAACTGGACACCATTCAAGTTGTGTATGAGCGGTTGCCGCTGGTGCTGACTGCCATGATGATGGTGACATTCGTTGTGCTGTGCGTGTTGCTCCATTCGGTTGTGTTGCCGTTGAAGGCGATCGTGATGAATTTGCTGTCGATCGGGGCCTCGTTTGGAGCTGTCGTCTTCATTTTTCAGGAGGGGCACTTTCAGCAATGGCTCAACTTCACCTCGGTCGGCTACATCGATATCCTGCTTCCGGTCATTCTTTTCTGTGTGCTCTTTGGGCTAAGCATGGACTACGAAGTCTTTTTGCTGACGCGCATTAAAGAAGCCTACGATCGCGGTAGCAGCAACACTGCCAGCATCATTGAAGGCTTAGAACGCACAGGCAGCATTATTACCAGTGCCGCAACGCTGATGATCATCGTGACCGGAGCCTTTGCCCTGACCAGCATCATTTTTGTCAAAGCGGTGGGGTTGGGCATTGCGATCGCGGTTTTCATTGATGCCACCCTCATTCGAGCCATTTTGGTGCCTGCAACGATGCACCTTATGGGCAAATGGAATTGGTGGTCTCCCCGCTTTCTCCACCTCAACCAGATTCACGTCAAACTTGATTGATTCGTGCCCTTAACTAAAAGCATTTCAATCATACTTCAGCAGCCAGCTTTGAGTTGATTTACAGCAGTGCTCAATTGAGTGCAACATAGCTTTGGGTGAGCGCTCAGCGATCGCTGATACATCTGGACATCGCTATAGCCTAAAGATAGTGCATGAGAAACCGCGATCGCTCATGCACTAAACTGAAAGCGGAATGGTAGAGATCTAACAATGCTCACCTTCATTCAAATGGGGCATAACGACTCGGTCTAGCGACGGCAGACTTATACTTAAACGAAGCGAGAAAAATCTGCACGATCGCATTCAACCAACTGTTTCCCTGATCACTCAGATGTTTCAATGGCAGAATTCAGAGCTTGAGACTACAAGGTTTCATTACGATCG
>JBBSHC010000291.1:0-5424 GCA_038253425.1 Leptolyngbyales cyanobacterium
CCGGCAACGCCCAGAATTTCGCCCGCCCGCAACTGAAACGAAATGCCTTGTAAGGCAGGAATGTTGCGATCGTCACGGCTATGTAATGCCTGCACATCCAGCACAACCGTTCCCTCACAGTGAGTAGCTGTAGCGTCAGTTGTTTTATCTAAGGGGAAACGCACTGCTCGACCAACCATAAGCTGTGCCAAAGCTTGCCGGGTCGCGCCTTGAGTAGTAGTGGTCGCTACGACCTGTCCCCGACGCAGCACCGTTACTGCATCGCACAGGCTTAACACCTCCTCTAATTTGTGACTGATAAAAATAATGGTGTGATCGTCTGCCGCAAGCTGCCGCAAGACAGCAAAAAACGTTTGCACCTCCGGTGGTGTTAAAACTGCCGTTGGCTCATCCAAAATTAACAGCTTTGCCCGACGGTACAAGGCTTTCAAAATTTCTACGCGCTGCTGTGCGCCTACAGGTAACTCGCCCACTTTGGCAAAGGGGTCTACCGTCAAGCCATAGGCATTTGACATAGCAGCAATGTGCTGTGCTTTTTGGCGCAGGTTCAGGCGCAGAGCCGTTTCGGTGCCTAGAACAATGTTTTCCACCACTGACAGTTGGGGCACGAGCATAAAGTGCTGGTGGATCATGCCAATCCCCTGCTGAATGGCAGCATTCGGCGACGTGATTTCTACAGGCTGTCCTTTAAGTTCAATGCGCCCTGCATCTGGACGATACAGCCCACTCAAAATATGCATCAAGGTTGTTTTGCCCGCGCCATTTTCACCCAGCAGTGCATGAATGCTCCCCGACTGCACATCCAGATCAATGCGATCGTTAGCGGTGAAGGTACCAAAACGTTTGGTGATGCCTTGCAGACGCAGGTAGGGTATGGCAGATGGTGGTTGAGGCGATGGGAGCATGAGGAAACAGAGAGAGGAAGATGCACAGGCAGCGCTATGACTCTTTAACGCGCGTTTCTTTGCCGCCTTCAGAACAGGGCTAAGTGGCGTCAGTCTAACGGTGTGATGTAACCAATAGTTTGCTAGCACGTCTGCCTACTCAAAACGCTGATGAGACTTATACCAGAGATTAAACCGACAAAGGGTGGGAGTCTATACAACAATAAAGGGGAAGCACGATCGCATTCCCCTTTATTGCCAATTGACCAGTTAAATTGTTTGCAACGAGAAAGTGGAAATACAGGGAGCGATCGTAGCTATAGAGCTTCTCGCGACCCCATAGTCAATCTGATCGATCGAGCAAGTTGCCCAATCCCGTCTCTATGCCCCAGCTTTGCCTTTTTCGAGCGCCTTTTGCACGAGGTCATCACTTACATTACCGATTCCTTCTGAAACGGGGCCGACAGCCTTTGCCATCTGCTTGTAGTCTTCAGGATTGCCTGTAGAGTCAAGACCCGTAGAATCAACATTAGACAAAGATTCATCCCGTTCAGGAATCGCAAACTGAGGTGCAGTTGCTGCTTCTGCTGCTTTTGCCCCTTCCTCAGAATCGTCGATCGCGCTGGTGCTAAACTGTTTCGATGCTTCGTAGTCAGCTTCAACGTTAGCAGTGGGCGCTTCTAGTTCACCTGCGCCAATCTCTTCAACCATCTGTTTAGCATCAAAATCTTCCGCTTCAAGCGATGTATCCAAATTATTAGCAGCTTCAGACATAAAAGACTCCTATTAGAATTATTTGCCTAATGTGCTTTACCTTACCAAGCTCCTTCCTACCTCTGTAGTCCCCCTGGGGTAGATCATTAACGCCTCCCTGGAAAGATTTTGTAAAGTCAACCAATTGACAAAACTCCTTCTTGGGAAAGGCGCTTGAATCTGTAAATTTTGATACTCATTGACAGTACAAGCCGTTCTTACTGGAGTACTGTGTATGTCTCAATCTGCTAGTCAAAGTGTGAAATCATCCGAGTATCTGCCTGAGAAAACTCAAAACGTCCTCAATGCCTTTGGCAAGTTGGGAGCTGACGATAAACTAGCGCTGCTTTATCTGATTTACGGCAAGATGGGAAAATCCATCACTCCAGCAGCCCCCTCCGCTACTGAACCCGAACTCGCGCCGCTGCTAATGGAAGATTTCTACGGGCTGTCTCACGAAAAGCAGCTTGACATCATGCGTGATATTGTCAACGGTGCTGACACTGAATACTCCCACGCTTACGGTTCGTTAAAAGAAAACAATCAGTTGATGGTCTGGTTTGCCTGGGCACAAGCGATGGGTCAAAGCGTGATTGGGTTGCCAAACGGCTATCAGGCGGCTCAAGCTGTAACAGATGCGCTTGGAACCATCGAAGGCTTGGAGTTTGAGGAACAGATTTCACTGTTACGTGAAGTGGCTAGCAGCATGGGCTACACCAACGTTAAACCCATTCCAACTCAGGCAGAAACAGGTAAAACTGCCAGCCTTTAACCACCTTAGAGTAGATGCCAGCGATGTTTTACAACGTGTGTTTCTAGCGCTGATCCCGTTACCGATTGGATAGGGGGGTTCACCTGGAGCAAGTACATCTCGCAGCAAAAATCCTCACACCTGACAAGTGAACTTTTTTGTCCTGACAAGCTGTATCAGACTCGATCGGGAAAGGCGATCAGTAACTGGGTGTCATCAAACTGAAGATGATGGGGGCGAAACCTTTACCCCCTTCTTACAATCAATCGTAAGAATCAGCCCTTCAGATCCTCGACTTTTCCAACAAGTCGGGGATCTTTTCTTATCTAGCCATAGCCATTCTGGTTAGGACGGGGTGCAGGGGTGGCACCCCTGGCTGGGGGCATTGCTCCCACACACCCTTTGATCCCAATGTCCTAAGCTCTGTGGCGGCAGCTATAAATAGATTGGGTGAGCCGATCAGTCTTTTTGCGGCGGCTTTATGCCCTTCATTTATGTCATGCAATAGAGCGATCGTGCGTATTGCTAAACTCAGCAGTCGTTAAAGTATTCAAAAGAGTATTCAGAGCACTGTTTGGAGAGAAGGCATGACCAGCTACCAGTTTCCCGATCACTTCTGGTGGGGAGCCGCCACTGCTGCCTACCAAATCGAGGGGGCAGCCGCCAAAGATGGACGTAAGCCCAGCGTGTGGGATACTTTTAGCGCCAAGCCGGGACGTGTACTGAATCGGGACAGCGGTGCTGTTGCGTGTGACCATTACCACCGCTACAAGAGCGATATCAAACTGATGGTCGCGCTGGGCATTAAGCACTATCGCTTTAGCATTGCCTGGACGCGGATTATCCCCGATGGACGCGGAGCAGTCAATGAAGCCGGGGTAGATTTCTACAGTCGTCTGGTGGACTGTCTGCGATCGCACGGCATTACCCCTCATGCCACCTTATTTCATTGGGACAGCCCTCAGGCGTTAGAAGACCGCTACGGCTCCTGGCGCAGTCGAGAAATGGCACACGATTATGCCGACTATGTGACAGCGATCGTCAGTCGCTTGGGCGATCGGGTGACGCACTGGATGACCATGAACGAAATCTCTTGCTTTACCCACATGGGCTACGCGGTCAATGCCGATCCACCTCATGCGCCTGGTACCCGTGTTCGCAGCCCAAAAGAAGTTTGGCAGACCAGTCATCATGCTATTCTCGCGCACGGGCTAGGCTGTCAGGCAATTCGCGCCGCCTCTCCGGGTGCCTGTTCCGTTGCACTCGTTGATAATCCCGCCGTTACCGTGCCCCTTAGCGAATCACCTGGGCACATTGCGGCAGCACAAGCAGCGTTTCATACCTGCGGCTCAAACGGGGGCATTCTTTTCCCCGTGCTTACAGGTGCTTACAGTCCCGCCTTGTTAGAGCAGTTAGGGCAAGATGCCCCTGAGATACAGACAGGTGACTTGGAAACCATCCACCAACCACTGGATGCGCTGGGGCTAAACATTTACACAGGCACGTATGTCAAAGCGGCAGCAAACGAAGCGGGCTATGAGTTGCTGCCTTATAGCGAGAGCTATCCCAAACTAGATATGCCGTGGTTGTGGATCTTGCCTGAAGCCGTTTACTGGTCAGTGCGACACATCAGTATGACTGTAGAAAGACCAGAGTTACCACTGCTCATCACCGAAAATGGCTGTGCGGCACAGGACGAGGTGAATAGTCAGGGTGAAGTCATCGATCCAGAGCGGATTATGTATCTGCGTCAGTATCTCAAAGCGGCTCATCGTGCTGTTGATGAAGGCTACCCTCTGCACGGCTACTTCGTCTGGAGCCTGCTAGATAACTTTGAGTGGGCGTGGGGCTACGATCGCCGTTTTGGCATTACATACATCGACTACGCCACTCAACAGCGTCTTCCTAAAGCCAGCTTTCACTGGTATGCCGAGTGCATTCGACAGCAACGAGTGGTGTAACAGGTCAAAATCTGCAGGTTAAAAAACAACTGCACGTGTTTGTCTTAGCGCTCAGCTTTCAGCTATCTGCTATTTGCTGCACCCAGTCAAACTTTCGAGAGTCTCCCCGGCAAAGCCGAGGGCTTACCCAATTTAGTTAGAAAACGGGCGTTGGTGAACCAACTCAGCCAAGCATATCCAATCAGTGTCGTCTGCGGTGTGCTGGCAGTGTCGCGTAGCAGTCTGTACTACAAACCAGTTGAGCGGGAGTCGGTAGATGGATTGAAAACCACGATTGCGCGCTTAGCAGGGGAACATCCCACCTATGGCTATCGGCGCATCACAGCGATGTTGCACCGAAGTGGGCAGACAATCAACCACAAGTGAGTCCGACGCATCATGATTGAGCTGGGATGAGTGGGCAAAGGTCCCAAGAAGCGATGTCGCCCGACCAACAGCAACCACGAGTATCCCCGTTACCCGAATCTGATAACGGCGACACGATTTTGTTGACGACGAAAATCAACGTGTTAATCTACAAACGAGCATGGAGGGACTCGAACCCCCGACCCTCAGGACCGGAACCTGATGCTCTATCCACTGAGCTACATACCCTGGTCACAGTGAAATTATAGCACCGAAAACAAGTGAAGCTGTCAATGATCTAGAAGCTCTCTCTCAGTCTGCGAGGCAAATCAATGAGCTTACACTCAAAATTTTAAGCAATGTCTGCCTTGCGCTTTAAAATCACCATTGTCGAGCCAACAACCGGGCTACGCGCCAATGCCGTTCCTTTAGCATCGGTGATTTCTAAATTGCTAAAATCGAGTTCTTGCGCTCGTTTCAATAGTTCGTCACCGAGTTTATCTTGCTGCGATCGATTCAACCCATACCAACCATCATTGACTAAAACGCTCAGACGGCTTTTGCCAAAGCTAGGCTTAATCGACTCAATCAACCCACTCGAATAAGGATCAGTGATGGTCGCTACCTGATCTTGAATGGAGGCAATCAACGTTTGTTCTGGAGTCAAAGGGACGATCGGAGCCGCTGGTTTTTCCGGTTCAGGAACTGCAACTTCAGGAGCAGGTTCTAC
>JBBSHC010000292.1:0-5397 GCA_038253425.1 Leptolyngbyales cyanobacterium
CTTAGTTGTAACAAGTAATGAGTACCAGATTTGAGTACCAGATTTTCGGTACATCCCTACTCCTTTGTTTATCCTCACTAAAAGCAATCGTTTAATTATGAAACTGATGAATTCGTGCAAACTTTTTTCGGCAGGGGTGGGCGTTCTTAGTCTTGCTGTGCTCTCTTCAACCTTGCCAACCTTCGCTCAAACCAGTCCTATGCAGGGGCAGGGTGCGACGATGCAAGGCGGCTCCATGCAGAATGAACCAATGCAGGGTGGTTCGATGCAACAAATGTCTCCTGGTACAATGTCTTCGCTCAATGCGATCGATCGGCAATTTATTGTCAAAGCAGCCCAAAGCGACATGACGGAGATCAAGACAAGCCAACTGGCACTGAAGCGATCGCAGAATACTCAGGTCAGGCAGTACGCTCAGATGATGATTCAGCAGCACACTCAATCCAGTCACAAGCTGAAGCCGATCGCTGCTCAAAAAGGTGTGACGCTTCCCAAAACCCTCGGTGCCGAAAACCAGGCGTTGCTGAATCAATTGACAAAGCTGTCAGGCACTCGCTTTGACCAGGCGTACATGAGTGGGCAGTCAAAGGCACACACGAAAACGCAGGCAATTTACCAAAAGGAATTGAAGCAAGGACAGGATACGACTGTGAAAGCGTTTGCCAGTCAAGTTCTGCCTATTGTCACAGCCCATCTCGACATGGCGCGGAATCTGATCGCAGGCAACAGTTCTGCAAAATAGTTTAATTTAGGGAAACTGGGGGTAGCTGCGATCCTCTATCCCCAGCCACTGGCAGTATGACTTCTGGGCTGTTATTACTGAAGATCCAACAGCACAACAGCTTAAGCACCAACATAATTGCCTCCGATCGCCTTTGACGATTAAATCAGAACAGTGAACGCGTTGGGATATGGGGAGGAATCGTGGCGTGGCTAAACCCACGATCGAGGATCGGCACCAAGAGCAACAGGCTAATCATCCAGATGATTGGTCATGGCATTTTTGGCACGCTGTGCCACTCTACCCCTACGGTAAGCGGCGCACCCTTCGCACCGAGGTAATCAAAGAGACAATCTGGACGTTTGACCAGATTCAGGGTTTCTTCTATGTGGTCGTGCCTATTCGCATGACTGTCGTCAAGCTAGAGACAGGCGGTTTGCTAGTTTATGCACCTGTTGCGCCCACTCCAGAATGTACCCGGTTAGTGAACGAGTTGGTCGCCGTACATGGCGATGTGAAGTACATTATCCTGCCCACCATTTCGGGGGTTGAGCACAAGGTTTTTGTCGGTCCTTTCGCCCGTCGTTTCCCCAAAGCGCAGGTTTTTGTCGCTCCTAACCAGTGGAGTTTTCCGCTCAATCTGCCCTTAAGCTGGCTGGGTTTACCAACAGACCGCACTCACGTGCTGCCCGACGACAGTGCCCAAACACCCTTTACCAATACGTTTGACTACGCTATTTTAGGTCCGATCGCGCTAGGACCAGGACGCTTTGAGGAGGTTGCCTTTTTTCACAAGCGATCGCGCACGCTACTTGTTACCGATGCGGTGCTAGCAATACCAGAAGAGCCGCCCGCGATCGTTCAATTAGATCCTTACCCACTGCTGTTTCACGCCAAAGATAGCGCTATGGATGCCATTGAAGACAACCGAGACAATCGCCGTAAAGGGTGGCAGCGCATTGCCCTCTTTACCTTTTATTTTCAACCTAGCGTGCTCAACGTCGTTAAGCTCTGGCAGACTATTCGTTGCGCCTTCAACGCACCAGACCACTCCAAAAAAGCGTATTTTGGGTTATTTCCATTTCAGTGGCAGGATGGGTGGGAGGCGTCGTTTGAGGCGTTGCAAAGCAATGGACAGTTCTTTGTCGCACCAATTCTGCAAACCCTAATTCTCAATCGTGCACCGCAAGAAACCTTAGCCTGGGCTGACAAAGTAGCAACCTGGGATTTCTGTCGGCTTATCCCTTGCCATTTTGATGCGCCCCTAGACGCAACACCGCAGCAGTTTAGGCAAGCATTCGCCTTTTTAGAGCCAAACCCCTCTACATTGGATGAACTGTCGGATAGTAATTGTCAGGCGCTACGTAAGGCAGATGTGAAGCTGCTGCGAGAAATTGGTGCAAGCTTAAGTAAGATCGGCATTGTGCCGCCGCCCCAAAGATGACCACACTTGAGCGTAAAGCCCCGCTGCTGACCGACTTCTTACTGTGCGTCTACTGTTAGCAGCTTGACTGCCGTTTCTCTCTGGATGGGTGACTCAAGCTTGATACCTTTGAAATCAGCTTCAAAGCGAGGAATGGGTAGCACAGCCGTAACGCTGCCGATTGAGCTAAACATCGCAAGAAGTTTGCAGAGCATGGCACGATCGAAGAGTGAGTTGTTCATGGCAATTACTGATGTGATGGCGTAGCATTCCCTTCCTTTCTTCATACAAACTTAAAGAAATCCGGGTGGTGAACATTCTGTTAATTAAGACTGTTCTGTTGCTGCGACTGGTTCAGGAGAGGGAGATTTTTTAAAGACTGCCCCTTTTACAGCAAGGTTCACTCAATCTTCAAATGTCTTAATTACAGACCCCTTAGGCAAAGGCTGATGCCTGAATGCCCACTGCTGAACGTATATTCAAAGCCGTATTGCACTCAATTGAACACTGCTGTAAGTTTTTTCTCCCTGTTCGATCGCGCCCACATCTGTAAAGCACCTTTTTCCTATGCCTCGTTTTGCCAGTAAGATTGAAGCCATTTTGTACCTCAAAGCGCAACCGCTAACCATTGCAGAGATTGCCGAGTTTGCTGGGTGCGATCGCGAAACGGCTGAAGAAGGGTTGCTTGAACTCATCGCAGACTACGCCCATCGAGACACTGCTCTGGAAGTTGCAGAAACGCCCAACGGCTATACGCTACAGCTACGTGAAACCTTTCACCATCTCGTACAAACGCTTGTACCTGCCGATTTAGGCTTAGGGGCATTACGAACGCTGGCGGCGATCGCGCTGCGGGGACCCATTTCTCAAACAGATCTCGTCGAATTGCGCGGTTCTGGTGCCTATCAGCATGTGCCGGAACTTGTTGACCTCGGCTTCGTCCGCAAGCGTAGGCAGTCTGACGGTCGCTCTTACTGGTTACAAGTAACCGACAAGTTTCGTCAGTACTTCCAATTGCACGAACTGCCCCAGGAGTTTGATCAACACATCAAGTCGAAATCCTAGCGCTGATTCACACCGCCGACCTGCGATCGGGCGTTAGCTACCCTGCGTTAGAATCGTCGTGCCTGAGATACGGGTTGCAGTTAAGGCAAAAAGTGGCAGAATAGTTTGAAAAGGAAACACCCTAGCCCATGGTCTTTAACTCTGATAGCGCGAATTTTATCGGTGCCGATGTTGAAGAACACGAGTCGAACGAATTGCTGAATTATCTTCAGCACCAGCCCCCCGAAATACTCGCCCAGGTGGCAAAGCTGGTCACGCCTGACGTGAAGCAAATTGTTTCGCACAACGTTCAGGGACTGGTCGGGATGCTACCATCCGAAGCGTTCAACGTCAAAATCACGACCGATCGTGACAACCTTGCTAGTTTGTTAGCGTCTGCCATGATGACGGGCTACTTTCTCCGCCAGATGGAGCAACGCATGGAAATGGAAGATTTGTTAGCAGGTTCGCTCTCCCTCCGTCCAGAGCGCCCCGATCACCAATAGTAGCCGCTTTAACTCTGTGCTCTTTCCTCCCAACGCCGCTGACGATCGCTTGCAAACTCCCCACAGCGGCTATCACTGGGACGGTAGCGATCGACGTTTTTTTGAAGGCTGGTATTACCGCATCACTCTGCCCGATAGTGGCGAAACGTTTGCGTTTATGTACTCGATCGAAGATCCGATCGGGAGAAGCGCCCATAGCGGTGGAGCCGCTCAAATCCTGGGACCACACGATGAATACCTTTGCCGTACCTTCCCAAACGTGCAGACATTCTGGGCATGGAAACATGCTTTAGGCTTGGGGCATTGGGGCAAGGTGGGGATCGGCGATGAAGAAGCAAGGGGAGTAGGGGAAGCAGGAGAAGCAGGAGAAGCAGGAGAAGCAGGAGAAGCGGGGGAGACGGAGGGGCAGGGGGAGAACGGGAAGCCGCAGGGGGCATTCACACCTCGCAGCACTCCAGGTTATCTACCACCAGACCAATTCACGCGGCAGATCCAGGAAGGCTACCAGGCAACAGCCACCTGGCATCAGGGTATTTTGCGAGAACCATCAGGGCGATCGGCGCGTTGGGCGTATCAAACGCAACCCCTTTATGGCTGGGGAAACGCTAAGCGTCCACAGCAATCGACGGCGGGTTGGGTTTCGTCTCTGCAAATCTTTGAACCGGGCTGGCAGATTCTCATGGCGCACGGGCTGGCAACGGGCTGGATTGAGTGGAATGGCACTGGCGAAAGTGGACAGACCCAACGCTACGAATTTGCCAATGCTCCGGCTTACAGCGAAAAAAATTGGGGCGGTGCGTTTCCGCAAAAGTGGTTTTGGCTTAACTGCAATAGCTTTGAAGGTGAGCCGGATCTCGCACTCACAGCGGGCGGCGGACGGCGCGGAGTGCTGTGGTGGATGGAGTCGGTTGCCATGATTGGGTTGCATTACCGTGGCACGTTCTATGAATTTGTGCCCTGGAATGCAAAGGTGCATTGGGAAATTGCACCCTGGGGCACCTGGCGCATGTGGGCAGAAACCGATCGCTTTACCGTTGCATTGACGGGCACAACCGACCGTCCTGGTACACCGTTACGTGCTCCAACCGAAAATGGCTTGATCTATGCCTGCCGTGACACTATGCGAGGGCACTTGACGCTAGAATTGCGCGATCGCCAGCAAAATAGAGTCTTGCTACAGGCACACAGCGATCGGTGTGGGCTAGAAACAGGTGGCGGTCCCTGGAAAACCGTTTGGCAAAGCGATGATTGAGGGCGATTTCCGCACGTTCCCAGAAGCAAGTGATTGTAAACATTTTGACTGGAGCGCGATCGTGGTTCCATACCAGAAAAAGAATGAGCCACCTGTAATGCGTCAGCCCATCGTTCAGCTTCACCTGCCGCAGACAACTTTGCGTACTCAAGCAGTAACCTTTCAAAGAGTCGTATGCAAGTGGGCTGTTATCTTACTGCCGCTAGAGGTTGTCATGCCAAAACTCAAGGATTACGATATGATACTCGGCGCACCTTTTAGAGATGTCCATGCCAGTTTTGACTGTAGAAACTCTATGCTCTGAAGCAGCAGTCTTTTCGATTGCCGAGTCTCAATCTCCAGAGCCTACTCTTTATGGCGTCACAGACGGTAAAAAAATTGGAACATACCTAGAGCAGAAGTTTAGGCTCTATCTGAAGAAGAAATATGAATTTTGGGAGGGCAATTCAGC
>JBBSHC010000293.1:0-5396 GCA_038253425.1 Leptolyngbyales cyanobacterium
CACAGGCTTTGGCAACTCTCCCTATATGTGCTACTCCGCGCTGGCAGGGAATCCCTTACTCATTAGCCCAGAACGATTACGGGACAGTGGGCTACTAAACGAGTCAGACTTTGCTGCTTTGCCGGAGTTTCCGAGCGATCGCGTTGACTTCGACCAGGTTGCCGCTGTGAAGATGGGGTTGCTGGAGAAAGCGTGCGAACACTTCAAAACGAGAGCCACCGCTGAGCAAAAGCAACAGTTTGCTGCCTTTTGCGAGAGTAAAGCCTACTGGCTCGACGACTACGCCCTATTCATGGCATTGAAAGAGACACAGAATGGGTCAAGCTGGCACACATGGGAGCCCCCGATCGCGTGGCGCAAACCAGAAGCGCTGGAGCAATGCCGCCGCCGTTTAACGGCTGAGACGTTTTATCAAAAGTATCTACAGTACGAGTTTTTCCACCAGTGGTCTGACCTCAAGCATTACGCCAACGCAAAAGGCATCGAAATTATTGGCGATATTCCCATCTACGTGGCTCATGACAGCGCTGATGTATGGGCAAACCCCGAAAACTTCTGCCTGGATACCGAAACGGGTGAACCCGCACTTATGGCAGGTGTACCGCCCGATTACTTTAGCGATACTGGGCAGTTATGGGGCAACCCTGTTTACGATTGGGATCATCTGCAAAATTCTGATTTTCGCTGGTGGATCGGACGGTTCCGCGCCATGTTGGATTATGTGGATCTGATCCGCATTGATCACTTTCGGGGGTTTGAAGCGTTCTGGGCGGTCAAACAAGGCGAAGAAACTGCCATGAATGGTGAGTGGGTGCAGGCTCCCGGCAAGGAGTTTTTTGAAATACTGCGAGAAAAGTTGGGTAAACTGCCGATCTTGGCAGAAGATTTGGGCGTGATCACTCCAGAAGTGGAGGAACTGCGCGACTACTTTGAGTTTCCGGGTATGAAGGTGCTGCAATTTGCCTTTGGTTCCGATCCGGGCAACGCTTTCCTACCGTTTAACTATCCCCGGCGCTGTGTGGTTTACACAGGTACCCATGACAATGACACCACGGTTGGATGGTTTGCTCAATTATCAGACTATGAGCGCAACAATGTTATCACTTATTTAGGCAGCGTCAGCCCAGACGGCATCCATTGGGATTTGATTCGACTGGCGCTTAGTTCCGTTGCCAATACTGCGCTTATCCCCTTGCAAGATGTGCTTGGCTTCGGTACAGATGCCCGCATGAACTTCCCTGGGAAGGCTGAAGGCAACTGGCAATGGCGTTATCATGCTGATACCCTCAACGGGGAACTGCGCGATCGCTTGAAAATCCTCACTCAACGCTTTGGTCGTGCTCCCATAACCTGATCCTGCCTTCAACGTGATTTTAATGCTTTTACTGAAGTTGGCTGAGTAACCAGGCTCCTGCTTGCGATTGGTCAGTTGTTTGACTGCGGCGTAAAGCTTCTTCTAACAGTGCGATCGCTAATCCCGGTAAAACCTGGGAGACATCAATCCGTTTGCTACCACGATCGGCGACGCTATAGGCAATGATTTGAGCCTTTTGCACATCGACGACCCAGTATTCTAAAACCTGTAAATCTTCGTATAGCAGTCGTTTTGCGCCCTGATCAGTCAGCAGTGAACTGTCAGCAACTTCAATTGCTAAGTCCGGAGCAGGATAGCGATCAAGGTCAATAACCGATGTGCCGCGTGGAATCAGTCGAGCGCGATCGCCTACATAGTACGAAATATCCGGTTGGCACTCCCGGCTCCCAACTTTGCGGTAGGTGCAATTATCCCTTGCTGTCAGCGGAATGCCATTCAATGTTGCAAACAGAGTAATCGCAAAAATCAGCATCGCGTGGTCGCAGGAGTGGTCAGAGCCAACAGGTAGCATCTCAATCCTCATCTGTCCGTTGTAATAGTACCCCTTTGCCTTCTTGTAAGCGGGGTTCTCAATCTGTTCAAGGTAATCATCCCAAGAAGCAACGATCCAGGTGTCAGTTAGTTGGTTAGTGTATACGCTACTCATGGATGCTCCTTTAAGACCACGGTGGCAATTTGTTTACGGCTAAATCCTAGCGTGCTTGGTACTATCGCCAATAGCTTGAGGCGCTGAATTGAAGTGGGCAATCAATCTGCGATGGATGGCTCCTACGCTTAACTAGATACCGCCCAATTGAGGCGGGTTGGTTGTTCGTAGACCCGTTTGAGCGTATTCACATCTCTGGGCGAAATCGGCGGCGGCTGGCGCACTTGAGAGAAGTACATAACATCCGTTTGCGAAAGGCTATGCCCCCAAAGACCCAGCGCATGACCGAGTTCGTGCCGTGCGGCTGCGTGAAGGTATTGAGGTGCCTGATCGAGTCGAAGCTGGATGATGAAGCGATGAGCCAGACTGGGACGTTCAGGAGCAGCATCGGTTGAAGGAATAGCCGTAGGACGTTTGGCGTAAAGTTCGTAGCGTGTCACGGCAGAACGGACACGACCCAAAGACAGCATGGGGCGCTTTTCTGGCACCTGCCCGGACGCATCCCCCTGGCTTAACGGTGCTGACGATTCTAGCTGAAGGGGCGGTGGCGATCGCTCGATCGTAATATCCGCTCCGTCTGCCTGACTCACAATCGCCAACGGCAAATATTGATTCCACTCTCGCACTGACTCTGCAACGGCATCAATCCACGCCTGCGATCGCTGAGCCGTGAAAGCAATGGCACGTTCTGCGGTGGTTTGCGGTTGAATGTAGACAGTAACAGGAAAGTGAGACCAAATTAGGTAGCCTACTGGCACGGTCTTAATCTGATCAAAATAATCACCCGACTGCTGGGGATCATGCCATTTTGCCAGGGTTGACGGTAACGGATGCGGCTTGAGGGGAAGAGGGGCAGGAGTCTTGGCGAGCGTATCTTGCTTGGCTAAAGTGGAGGCGGCATCTGAACCTGGAGGTTGCTCCAACGGTGTTGGTAGGGCATGAACCGCGATCGCTAAACCAATACCAATCGCGATCGCAAGGGGCAGAGTGAGTGCAAACTTTTGCAGCGATCGCCAAGCGGAACGTACCAGCATTATTAGATGACGCAGCGTCTTTACACCCGTTTCAAACGACCTTAGTTTGCTTGTTCGATCGTGCATAACGTCGCCTTGCTGAAGCGCGATCGGGACTTAAACACGTTCTCTAGACTTGAGCTCTCAGTCACTGCATCGCTAGTTTCTAGTGCTGATTCACCGCTTTACTTCAACCAATTTGCGCTAAGAACCACGGTCAACCCCATAAAGATCACGGTGAGCGCCCAGGTCACTCGATTCAACGTTGTTTCAGCACTTTTTGTACTGGTAAAAAGTTGTGCCTGTCCACCCAAGCCACCCAAACCATCACCCTTCGGGCTGTGCAGCAAAACCAAGATAATCAAACCCAGAGCCGAAAGCGCCCAAACCGCTTCCAGAACGTAATTAAGCGTCATTGTAAAACCTTTTGTGCGACAGAATGAAACAACCAGAACCGTCTGGCTCTAGCCGATGGCTCTCTAGCCTAACCTTTAGTTTACAGTCTGAAGCCGATCGACTGTAAACTTCTTGCTTCACAGTCACGGAAGCTGGTCGATCAACGAGCCACTTGCACGGGAGTGCGGTTGGGCTTCACTTCAAAATCAGCCGATTGGATCATCGATCGCCCAGTCATTTCCGGCGGTTGTGGCAGCTTCAAGATCTCCAGAATTGTGGGGGCAATATCAGCGAGACGCCCGTCTTCTCGTAGAGGCACGTCTGTACCGTGAACGGGAATCTTGCGTCCTTCGCCTTCTACTAAAATAAAGGGCACCGGGTTAGTCGTGTGAGCAGTCCAGGGGTTGCCCTGTCCGTCGCACATTACTTCTGCGTTGCCGTGATCAGCGATGATAATCGTGGTGCCACCGACATTAATGATGCTTTCTAGCAGCTTTCCCAGACAGCGATCGACGGTTTCGAGCGCACTCACCGTTGGCTCCATTTTGCCCGTATGACCCACCATATCCGGGTTGGCATAGTTGATCACAATCAATGAGTAGATGCGTTTGGCGACCGCCGCGATCGCAACATCCGTTAATTTATCGGCAGACATTGCCGGGGCGCTGTCATAGGTCGCCACCATTGGGCTAGGCACCAACTCCCGGTCTTCGCCTGGAAACGGGTCTTCAATCCCGCCGTTGAAAAAGTAGGTTACGTGGGCGTATTTCTCGGTTTCAGACGTGCGGAACTGCCGTAAACCATGATTGGCAATGACTTCGCCCAAAATATTGGTCAGATCTTGGGGGGCAAAGGCGACAGCAACGGGAAAGGTTGAGTCGTACTGCGTGAATGTAACAAAGGACAGCGGCTCAATTTGTCCGCGTTCAAACCCCTTAAAGTTCGGATCGACGAATGCCTGCGTCAATTGTCGAGCGCGATCGGGGCGAAAGTTAAAGAAAATCACGCCGTCCCCCGGTTCCACTGCACCCGATGCAATGCGGGTTGGCACGACAAATTCATCCGTTGTGCCCGACTCGTAAGCAGCGTACAAAACCTCCAACGCCGATCGTCCGTCACCGTCACCATCTTTCGTCATGACATCGTAAGCCAGTTTCACCCGATCCCAACGATGGTCTCGATCCATGCTGTAGTAGCGACCACCCAACGTCACGATCCGTCCAATGCCATGTTCAGCAAGGTAATTTTGAATCTGCGCTACCGATTGTTTAGCTGCCGTTGGTGGTGTATCGCGACCATCTGTTGTCACATGAAGACAAACATCCGCTAAATGCTGGTCTTTTGCCATCTCAAGTAAACCAAAGAGGTGATTCAAGTGTGAATGAACCCCTCCATCGGAACAGAGACCAACCAGATGTAGCTTGCTGCCGTTACGCTTGACATCCTGAAAGACCTTGACAAGCGCTGGATTGCTCAGCAACGTCCCGTCTTCAACCGCGTCCGAAATCCGTACTAATTCTTGAGGCACGACCCGCCCTGCACCAATATTAAGGTGCCCGACCTCTGAGTTACCCATTTGACCCTCTGGCAACCCAACTTCTTTACCAGACGTGCGAATCAACGTATGAGGGTAAGCTGCCCAAAGACTATCAATAACTGGGGTGTTTGCGGCTGAAACAGCGTTACAGTCGGCTTCTTCTCGATAGCCCCAACCGTCCAAAATCACCAATACCACTGGAGAAACAGGCGACTGCGCCATAGAAACTCGCCCTTCTATGAATGAGTTCTCCGAAATGATAGCATTGTCGCTTGGATACTTGAAGCCGGAATGAATCCGGAATAGGGATCTCTTTAAAGTTGCTGGAGAATAATAAAGAGTAGCGGTCAGCGATCGCAGTCAGCGTCCACCCCGCCCTGACTTCAAGGCAGCAGCAGCCAAACTAGGTACAACCGAGCAGAAACTCAA
>JBBSHC010000294.1:0-5395 GCA_038253425.1 Leptolyngbyales cyanobacterium
CGATTGTCCTCGTAACTCGTTAATGCTGAATTTGATAAATCTTCGTTCGCAAAACAACGGTTTAGATCTCGATCGACATATCGGCAATTCGCTGCGATCGCTTTCGGGTTTGCAAGTAAGGTAATCGTCTCAAAGCTCGGTCGAGCAATTAATTCTGGGAACTGCTCAAACTTCTTCACTAAATAGACCCCGGTTCGCTCATTTCCATGTGTTCCGCCTACAATGGCAACACGTCGAATCACATCTGGCATGATGAATCCATCTCCCTTCGCAGTGCCGATTTGGGTCGTTGGCTTTCGGTGCTGCAACCGTTGCTCTCAGAATAAGGAAGTCAGCAGTATATGTCCAATACTTTTTTGGCTAAGATGATATATTCAAAAGATATACTGTCTCTTCAATGGAACTTCGTCATCTTCGCTATTTTATTGCCGTTGCCGACACTCTGAGCTTTAGCCGCGCCGCAGAGCGATTGCGAATGGCTCAACCTCCGTTGAGTCAGCAAATTCAAGCTTTAGAAGCGGAATTGGGTGTGACACTCTTTGATCGTAAGAAGCGCCCCCTCCAATTGACCTTAGCAGGGCAAGCCTTTGTCGAGGAAGCTCGCTCCCTATTGGCGCAGTTAGAACAAGCCGTTCACAAAACGCAGCGCATTCATCAGGGAGATGTAGGCGCTTTGACCGTAAGCTTTAGCAGTTCGATCGCCAATGGCGTGTTGCCAGATATTCTGCGATCGTTTCGACAGCACTATCCAGAGATTAAGCTGATTTTGCGGGAAGAAAACAGTGCGTTCCAGCTTCAAGGGTTGCGCGACCACAAAACTGATGTGATGTTTGCCTATCAGTATCATGACGTGGCTGAAGCAAGTGATTTAGAAGTGCTCCCTCTTACAGAAGAACCGCTAATGGTCGTGTTACCCGAAAACCATCTGTTAAGCGGTTACTCCAAAATCTCGCTGTCTGATCTGGTAGAGGAAGAATTCGTGCTGCCCCTTCATCAGGTCGTGTCTGGTTTACCAGAGCAAATTTACCAGATTTGTTCGCAAGTAGGATTTGTGCCGAAAGTCGCTCAGGAAGCTATCTTCATGGTCACAATTTTGGGATTGGTTGCTGCCGAAGTTGGCATTAGCATTCTTCCAGCCAGCGTCCGAAATCTTCAGCGCAAAGGAGTGGTCTATCGTCCGCTTCAAGAACAAACCCCAGCGACTCGATTAACTGCCATTTGGCGACGCAATCATTCTTCCACTATCCTGCGACAATTCCTTGATATCACTCAAGCCCTCTGAAACTACTTACGGAAAAAGGATCGGTGGAGTTTGCATCATAACTGAATCACAGCATCAGTTCTGCGTTTACGTTTATGACGATTGTTGTGCCCTGGTTGAATTTGGTGATGCTGGTGTTGAATTTCTTATTCCCGCTCACCAATGAGCCGCTCAACCGCTGGGTTATCTTTGCCCTTCCCTAGGATGCGCTCAATAGATACATTGATTTTTGCTGAACGATTTGAGGGTGTTAATGGTGATCGCCCACTTCAGATCGTGTAACTCTTGAGCATTGTTGTAAGCCATGATTGCATCAACTGCGGCATTGATAACTGCATCATCTTCCCCAGTTTTGTAACGGCGCTTGGGAGCTTCTTCGGATTTCTCTGGTTCCACTCCCGTTGGTCTAACGGGTATCTGGGCTGTCCTCATTGCAGGGGATACAGACCGCTTTAGCGATTTTGCCTTAGTGGGGGGACTGTATCGCTCGATAGCACAAGGGTTACGACTCCAGGTCAGCAAGTAACGTTGGGGGGATTGGTCGCAGCCGGTGCGGTGGGGCTGACTGTGGCAGGGAATACCTTGCGGTTTGAGTTTCCCGAGCAGGTGCCACTGGCAGATGTGCGAGTGACCAACAACTCCAATGTGCGGGTGGCTGGGAATGGTGGCAGCAGTATTGCGGTGAACAGCGGCAGCTTAACGGTAACAGAGAGCCAATTGCTGGCAGGGATTGAAGCAGGGCAGGGTGCAGCCACGACCCGGGCAGGAGACATTCTCTTAAATGCTACCGGTATTGTCAACTTAACCGGGACTGTTCAAAATTAAGCACAATTATGCCTAAATCGTCAGGGGCACTCAGTTCACGCAGCCAAATTTAGCCCAGCAACTTCTCGCCAAGCTTGAAAGCGTTGGCGCAGTTGTTCGCGGTAGCGTTTGGCAGTCAGTTGATGTTGTTTCGGATGAAAGTGGTCTCGAATCGGTTCAAATGCAGAGAGAAATCGTTGCGCTTGCCCTGGGGCTTGGAATCGTCGCATGCGCCGTTCTCTGACTCGTGTCGGCTAATGGGAATTCTCGCTCGATTGTTCAATCTCTTATGCTGTCGATGCTCCACGCTCGGCATCACCTGTTTCTTCGCCGCCTCGTAACTTTTGAGTTTGTCGGTGACGATCACTCGTGGCACGAAGCCTTGTTTCTTCAACAGTTTGCGAAAGAATCGCTTGGCTGCATTCGTGTCCCGACGCCGTTGGAGCAGCACATCCAGCACGTTCCCCTCAGCATCCACCGCTCGCCAGAGATAATATTGCTGCTGATCGTCACGACGACTTCGTCTAAGTGCCATTTGTCCACAATATAAGGACGTTTGCGCCGAAGCTGATTGGCATATTGCTGCCCAAATTTCTGACACCATGCCCGAATCGTTTCGTAAGTCACCTCAATCCCCCGCTACAGCATCATCTTCTCGATGTCCCGGTAGCTCAAGGGAAAGGTGTCATAAAGCCAGACACAGTGGCTAATAATTTCGCTGGGGAATCGATAGCGAGAGTACATGGGCAAGGAGTCACGATCAGCGTTGACCAGTACGATTATTCTACTTTTGGGTTAAGTTGACAATACCCCCACCGTTAGCCAACGCTTCCATCCACGGTCGATCATGGCAACATGATTCCGCAGAGAGTCGCAGATCGATTGATGTTTTATCTGCATTCAATCTTGGTTTCACATCAGGGTCGAGTAGCCGTCTTTTCAGCCTTTTGCATAAGTCTGCAACAGCAGAGTAATAGAGCAGTAGCAGGCAATGCACTGCTTCCACCGATGGGTAATCCACCCAGCAACTTCTGTGTGCCGCTTAATTCTCAACCCTCAATCTATGTCCTGGCACATCACCTGCCCAAGCGCATCCTATGCATCCTCAATGGGGAAGGTCAATGCTCCCTGCAATTCACAACTGGCTAAATGTCGATTGAGCGTATTCACCATCAACATCAAGGTAATGACTTATGGATGTCACATCCCAACCGTTAAACCATCCCACTCCCATCAACGAGGTAGACGCTTCCCTGGAGGCGATTGGAGTCACTTCTCAGGGTGATGTAGCTGAAGGGTTGCCCCTCCGCGATCGCCCCCTGGAAGCTGTGCCAGGTCGATTAGCCCCACCACTCAATCAGCAGGGCAATCAACCCTCACCGCCACCCAATCACACGGTAGGAGACATTGCGCCGCCACATGAGGCTAGCGGCCCATCCCTACCACCCCTGGAAACGGGCGAAGAACCGCCGCCCCATCCTACTGAGGGCACACCGTTACCAGATGTCTGGGTTTACGCTGGCGAAGCCTACGATCTGACTGCCTTTATTAAAAAGCATCCCGGTGGTGAACTGTTCATTGGTCGCACCAAAAATCGTGATATTACAACCATCGTCAACATTTTCCATCCAAACCCTGAAAAGGTGAAGAGAATGCTAAAGCAATACTCCCTGGGTCGCCCTGCCCGACGGGAGGACATTCACCCCAAATACAATGCGCCCGCGTTCCTGTTTCGGACTGATTTCAATGGCTGGCGCGATACGCCGAAATATAACTTCGAGAACAAAGACCAACTGCTGAATCGCATCAGAAGCCGGATCAATGAGCCAGCGATGAAGCAAAAAGTAGCGCAAATGGATCGCTGGTTTGATTTCGTGAGCGTACTTTTAGCGATCGTCTACGTGTTCGTACAAGTTCTACGGTTAGAATTCACGCCTTACATGCCGATCTATGTCTTTGTACCCCTGCTCACCATACTTAGGATTGCACTGTCCGGGGTGGGGCACTACTTAATCCATCGTCCCCAAGTTGGCTTCAATAAGTTATTCGCCAATGTGTTTGATATTAGCTACGTTCCCATGACCTTTGTGGTCACTGACGGTCACACCTTGATGCATCATCCCTTTACCCAAAGCGATGTGGATATCAAGAAGAATGTGTTTACCGCCGTACTCGATTTGCCGCGCTACTATCGCGTACCCGTGCATACGATACATAAAATTGGGCATGTGGTCACAGGGATGTTTGCCCGCACGATCGAAGTCTGCATTTTAGCCGTGAAGTCTGGGGTCGAAGATATGTATGGCTCCTGGCAACGTGGACTGCCGCACTTTATCGGCACCTTTGCCATGCGAGTGCTGTTGGCAGGTGAACTGATTGTGTTCGCTGTGAATGGCGATCTGGGCGCTTGGCTGGCGCAGTTTTTCCTGACCTTATGGATCGGTACCTTTATGATTGTTGCCAGCCACGATTTTGAGCAAGAAGACACTCGTACAGATCGCCGCACCGAGCAGGAAATGATCCATCAAGATTGGGCTGTACTTCAGATTCAAAATTCCTACGACCTGACGATGACCGGGAACAAGTACATCGATTGCTTCCTGTCTGCCGGACTCAGTCCCCATCGCGTCCATCATGTGTTGCCAGGACAGCGGAGCGGTTTCGCCAACATCATCAGTGAAGACATTGTCCGTGAAGAAGCGGCTAAATTCAATCTGCCCTGGTACGCGCCCCAAAACTTCTTCGTCGATCGCTTACCCATGCTCACTCGGCATTACCTGGGTGTGCCCTCCCGTATGGCTCAAGAGCAGCACTTAAGCGCCTGGCAAGAGCACTTTCATTCCCAGGCCCTGCTGACAACCATAGACTACATCGTTAAAGGCTTTGCTGGCATCGGTTCTATCTAATCCATCTTTGTTTGCAGGTAGTCTCTAGCCTTTGTTTCGGAACACAGTGTTCCAGAGAACTGTTAATTCACGTTATCAACTGCCATAGGAGCACGTTTAATGAATAGCAATCCCATGCAAGGCAACCATCGTCCTGGTCATCCCCACCTCACAGGGCATCCCCATCCCATCCATCTTCCACCGCATGTGCAGGAACCCGGCATGATGCCTGTTCCACAGCGAGTGACTACGATCGAAAGTATCGCCACTGGCACGCCGCATCACGTCATTCGGCAAGCAGACGCCGCTAAGGTGATTGCCAGCTTGCCGAACTTAACGCCCAATCGCCACCGGATCGAGAAAATTTATCAGAACACCCGGATTGAAACCCGACACTTAGCGATCGACCTGTTAGCGGAGGAGACGATCGCCACCATCCGCAACA